>JAFGTR010000198.1 GCA_016934055.1 Bacteroidales bacterium
ACCCCTGACAGGGTTGGTTGCGATGTGCTGATGTTGTATGTTCAAACCCGGAGGGTTTGCATGTTTATAGAAAAAAAGATTGAAAAAAGAACGACCCCGTTAGGGGTCGCATATGAAGAAATATATAGCTTTGAAAACCTTATGACAGAATGGCAAAAAAGCCCTCAAACCTTTATGTATTTTCCTTCCGGACTATCAGGGCAACGGCATATGCGGCTACCCCCTCCTCTTTTCCGACAAAGCCAAGGCCTTCGGTGGTTGTAGCCTTAACTGACACCCGGCCGGTTTCTATCTGTATAGCCTGTGCTATCTTCTCCTGCATCTGTGGAATATAATCCTTCAACTTGGGACGCTGCAAACAAATTGTCGTGTCAACATTTCCCGGAACATAACCATGATCCTGCAAAAGTCCGGTGATTCTCTCGAGCAGAACCAGGCTGTTAATATCTTTAAATTCACCGGCATTATCAGGAAAGTGATAACCGATATCCCTGAGGTTGGCTGCCCCCAGCAGGGCATCACAAATGGCATGCACAACCACGTCTCCATCGGAGTGTGCAAGGCAACCGACAGGATTTGGAATATGCACACCTCCCAGAATGAGTTTTCTTCCGGAAGTCAGTTTGTGCACATCATAGCCAAAACCAACCCTGTAGGGTATAGACATTTTATTTTCTGTTGAAATTCAGTCCCAGCGTAAAACGCATTGTATTCGCCAGCGGATTGCTTGTTCCTGTTGTAGAGATCAGATAAGAAAAGTCAAGGTAAAACACATTAAGTTTCATACCAATACCAACAGCAAAATACTTGCGGTTGCCCTTGGTCTCATGTTCATGAAAATACCCGCCGCGAATCGCAAACTGTTCCCGGTACCAGTATTCCAGTCCTGCAGATATCATGATCTCATGCATTTCCTCGGAGAATCCTGCCGGGGCATCGTAAAATGACTGAATCCAGCTCAAAGGCAGTGATGTGGGTATTTCCTTCCCATACTGTATCACCGGGTCATTGTTTGCATCAAGGCTGTCAGTAAAATATTTAGGTGGTGTAGGAACCAGTAATTTGTTCAGGTCAACTGCTCCTGTAATAGAATTATAATCATCAAGTTCCAGTGTAAGCCTTGCCCCAAGGCGCAGATTGGCCGGGATGAATTGTTTGTCTGAGCCTTCGGTATAGGATATTTTCGTACCCAGGTTCGAGATGCAGATTCCCCAGGCGAACTCACTGGCCATATTGCTGATTTCCAAAGGCATATGATAATATGTCCCGAGGTCTGCTGCAAACGAATTGCCGGGATTGTACTGCTGATTTCCGATGGTTCCTCCACCTGTGATATCAGACCGGATATACCGCAGTGTCAGGGCTGCCGACATACGTTCGGAAAAAAGGCGCGAATAACCAACATCAAGGGCGAGTTCATAAGGATTATACTGCCCGGAAAATTCGCCAAACTCATCCCTGAAAATGATTTCACCCAGGGAAAAGAACTTCAGTGAAGAACTGATCACCTGTTTGTCATCGAAACGGTAATAAAAACTCAGGTATCCCAGGTTAATATCATTTACCAGCGAACGAAGCCAGGGTGTATAGGATAAGGATACCCCCATTGTACTTTCAACGAAGGCATACTTGGCTGCATTCCAGTTTTGTGAATTGGCATCAGGTTTTGTGGCCACGCCCAGATCGCCCATGGCTCCTGCCCTTGAATCAGGCGCTATGGTAAGAAAAGGAACTGTTGTCTGCAGTGCATTCAGGGATTCCTTAAGACTCTTGGGAATGGGACCGGAATTCTGTGCCATGATCATATTAACCATTAACAGCATACATAAACCAACTAAGATCTTTCTGAAAATCATCATCATTAAAATTTTAGTGCGACAAAGATAGAATATTTATAACAAAATCAAACCGCGTAAAAATACATCATAGGCTTGTACCATAATTATTTTGATGAGTGGTTCCGATCGTATGGTAAGATACCCGGAAAAGATATGTTGCTGCTGCCCGTCATTTTTATGTCTTTGTTATTTTAAAATAAGCAATTTCTGAAAACCGTCTGATAATAAGCCCGTTTCATCTTCAACCCTGATACGGTACGGATAAATACCGTTGCGAATAAAATTACCATTCTGGTCTTTCAGGTCCCATTCAAGTGGAGAAGAATGGTACCCTTCCATGTACAAATTCTGCTCCAGCGTTCTTATCCGCCTGCCGCTCAGATCAAAAATATCAATGGTAATCTTCAGTGTTGAACCGGCTTTATTGTGTTCAAACTGAAAATACGTAAAATCTCTGGCCGGATTTGGATAATTATAAACGTTTTCAAGTACAAGATCTTCTTTGTCAATTACTTCAAATTCAATATAGGCTTCACCCGGATTGTTGAACACATCCCATACCCTTATTTTTAGCGTATGCCTGCCAACCTCAAGATCTGACAAAGGATATCTCAGAATGCCATGTGAATAATCATTCAGTTCAGCCTCGTAAAAATCATTTAAAACCAGTGGTTGCGTGGCGTCATCGTCAAATATGCCAACAATGTCATGTCCGATCCCATTGCCCGAGGTGTTAATACCATTTTCATCAAAGATACGGGCGTATATCTGCGGATCTTTATTTGTGATCCCGCCGCTTACAAAGTTTTCATCGTTGATATACAGATCGATCAAAGGGCCGGTTGCATCCATAACAACAGAAGAACTGGTTCCTCCCACGATAAACTGGCTGAAATAGCCGCTGGCATCATCAACCGAGTCCTGGGCATAATAACAGATCTTACCGCTTCCCAGGCTGTAAGTAATATCTTTCGGCACAATAAATGAAAAGGAGAATTCACCATTGTTAACATTTGCTTTCCCTTTGTATATAAGATTATCCCGGACTTCGAAGTCCATGGTATATTCAATGTCATCATTTCCCCGCGTGGAGACAATCTGTACCTTATCATATACAGAAGGATAGATCACGCCGTTGAATCCTGTGAGTTTATTATTTTCATTATCAACAACATGGCCTTTGATGGTGATCTCCGTGAATGCTTTAAGGGTGTCAAGGCTTTCAGTGACATGTTTCCCGTTAAGGGAATCCGTCACTATAGAATAATCAGGGATGGCAAGTCTCAGTGCAGGATCGCCCAGCAGGATAAAATTCAATTTGTTTTGATTGTTGACATAGGCGTTTTTGGTTAACCTGATCACATCGCCCATGCGGTAATACTTCCCTGTGCTGTCATGCTCGAATGCAAACTGGTAGAAATATGAATTCAGTTTTGTATTTTGATCCCCATATACAAGCCGGGTTGTGGTTAGCAGGGCTATGGCCCCTCCGTTGGGATTAAGGAGGGCTGTTTCTCCGGCAGATTTCTGTTCTCTGATGGTTTTTGACTCTTCATCAATTGCAAGGTCGTCAAACCTTGAAAATTCACATGTAGCCGTAATAAACAGGGGCAGATTATCGGCATTCGTATAGGCTGACAACTGCTCACGGGTAACAAGCTGCTCCTCGGCCAGACCTTTTTCATTGCCATGCCCGGTGTAATTAAAAATCAGCACGCCTTTGTGCACGTTATTGTAAATGGCTTTATTCACTTCGGGGTATCTTGCTCCTGTTGATGTAGAGACCTGTTCATAAGCATCGGAAAGGACTTTTTTAACGACAAAATGCGGATGATTTTTGCGCAATGAATCTGCCAGTGAATTGGCCTGTGTCATATGAGAATTACCATTCTGATCATCAGCCACAAATATTATTTTATTCCGCCAGTCCTTCATATTGTCTGCCCTGTTGTATCCTTTTATCTTCTCAATGATGCCAACTGCTTCGTCAGTATTAGTAACAGGCAATCGTCCCAATCCCAGGTCAAGCAATCCGGAACTTATATTATCCAAACCTCCTTCATTTTCATCCAGCATGCCGTAGAAGTCGTCAGTAACATACGAACGTGCAACGTCAAGGGACTCCTCAGACTGGCAGGTGAGAATAAAATTCGGATTGCCCTCTGTCTTTGCGTGATTGTGATAGGAACCGTCACCAAAAAGCAGCATGTACTTAAACTGTTGTCCACTGCCTTCATCTTTCAGGTAGAGCATCCGGGCAAAATCGCGTATGGCAGACAGGTCCGGCGCCCCGGAGGAAAATTCATTGTATACCTGTTCTGTGGTGACGACCACCACATTCAGGTTATCCTTTGTTCGGTGGAATTCAGCCAGGTCTTCGGCCTGTGCAAGAAACAACGGATGTGTTACGATAAGCATTTCAGGTACAGCCGCACCATGCAGATTTTGATTTTCAACCAAGCCCAGGTCATCACCCTCCGTCACCGGTTTTGGGAAAGCGCCATCGTAAACCAGGGCAACGAATTCACGCAGGCTGTCCGCGGCAGCGGTATAGCTCAGGACATTACCGTTCAATGACGACTCTATCCGTGCCACATTACAGGGATCTGAAACATCCCATACTCCCAATTTACCTGTTGCACCGGTAATATCAAAGCGGGCAATGTGACCTGCACCGACAGAACTGACATCCCTGAAAAACATGGCTTTATCCGTCATAACCAATTTTCTCCGCACATTCAACGTCACATAATCAAGCCAGCCTATATCAGAGTATTCTGTTTTATTATAGACAACGCTAAACTTTATATTGTCAGATGCAGGTGACAGATTGAAGTATCCACTATTCTGCTTCGCCTGAATGCCGGTAAAATTTTTCAGGATGACATTGTCAACATAAACAGTTCCAAGGCTCTGATCATTACCGTATATGGTAAACAACTTATCTGTAGCTGAACGTGAGGCAACATTTACTTTCATTCTGGCGGATTCTCCGGCATCAATATTGGGAAAAACAAATGTCGTGTCAAATGATCCGGAAAACCGGAAGCTGAACCATTGTCGGCCGGATTTTATAATGTTCACCAGGTTTTTTTCATAACAATCATAATCATCAAATGAATTGACAGTATGCGTGACAACACCGGAAGCCTGTGGCATAGACTGTATCTTCTTTCCCGGGCCCAGGTCAGTTGTCAGAAAATAATAAGCAGCATCGCTATATTCATTTATCACCTGGGCAAAGAAATCATTGACAGTATCATATTGCCACGAAACAACGCCTTTGCCATAAAAAAGGATATAATCCCCTTTGTTAAAAATACCATCACTCCCACTTTCCATATATATGGCATTTTCCTGAAGATCGTCAGGGCGCCGGTTGGCATTTCTCACAGGGAGTGCACGGCCACCGTTACCATACACCCTGATATTTCCGGGATTTACAAGACCTGTTTTTTCGAGGTCTTCATATGTGAGTTTATAAATCCCGTCTTTTTGAATTTTTATCTTGTACCATTTTCCGGTTGCCAATACGGATGAAACTGCATAAGGAAGACTTTTTTCAGCCATGGATGCCTTGAGCTTTTCATAGGTCTTAATGGTGAAAGAAGTCATTTTCTCAACTTCTCCTGTGGCCGGATTCCTGCGAAGGGGCAAAATGCTGACCCTGAGAAAGGGTTTTCTTTGCTGGTAGATGGTCATGGTACTGAAATCAACCTCCTCTGAAAGGTTTTCAAGACCCTGAATGCCGTAAAGTTCCTCTGGTGATAATACACCGTATATTATATCATCCAGCCGAATGCTGTCAACCACCGATGAAGCATCCAAAGAGATCAGTTCATGATACCACGGAAAGCACATCTCATAGTCGGGATAGTCTGCACCCCTGAAAGAGAGGTAACGGACATCGGGGGAAAAAACGATAACGCTGTCGTGATAAACAGGACGCTGACGGCTTGCTTCCCATTCAACGGACCTGCTGTAACGCCTTACCTGCGATTGCAATGA
Source organism: Bacteroidales bacterium (assembly GCA_016934055.1). GTDB lineage: Bacteria > Bacteroidota > Bacteroidia > Bacteroidales > UBA10428 > UBA5072. The sequence goes on from JAFGTR010000198.1 coordinate 5,847, forward strand.
AACCGGAAGGCACAACAAAACAACCAGGAAGGATATGCCGGACATATTTAAACGCAAGCAAGTTATATTGAATTTCATCAGGACTAAAAATCAGTTGATAAAAATAATATGATATTTTAAACGTTCCAAAAATACAATTATTGTCATTTTTAGGAAAACAAAAAAAGTTTATTATAGTTTTACAACGCTCTTGATATTATCAGGTGAAAAACGGCTTTTTATACATTATAGTTACACTGCTTCCTTTTTACGCAGGGTTTTCACAGGATTTTCACAATTCTGGATTTATGCACAACCAGCAGTATTTCAACCCGGCCTATGCAGCCATGCCCGTGATGAATGAATTTGCAATGACATACCGCAACCAGTGGCCAGGTATGGCTGCCAGTTTCGTTACTTACAGCGCTTCATTTATACAACCGGTATCAGTTATTAATAGCGGTATCGGCGTCGCCTTCCTAAAGGATATTGAAGGCGGTGGCATATTCTCAAGAACTTCTGCCAACCTGTTTTATGGTTATTCATTTAAAGCCAGCCGGCATCTTATGGTGTACAGCGGCATTGAAGCCTCATATGTTTTAAGACAGTTCGATCTGGAAGGTCTGGTCTTTCCTTCTGACGTCTTAAACACCCTGGGCAGTTCCTATCCGCCGGTAAATATTTCAGCCTATGACAAGGGATATCCCGACTTCAGTGCAGGTATTTCCGGATCGTATAAAAAGAACTTTACACTGGGCCTGTCGGCCTGCCATGTCACACGGCCCCGGGAATCTTATTCAGCCGGACCGGAAAGCCGTCTGCCGGTAAAATACAGCTTAATGGCATCGTACAGAATGCCGGTTGGCGGCAAATACAACCGGCAGGGTATAATTCTGATACCCACTGTTTTATATATGCACCAGGGCAGTTCGGATGAAGTGGTATGGGGTTCATCCTCAGAAATCAATGTAATTACAGCTGCTGTCTGGTTAAGGCAGAATCTTTCCCTTCATTTCAGTTCCCTGCTTTTATCATTGGGAATTATGCAAAAAAAATATACTATTTTATACAGTTACGACGTTAATTTAACAGGTGTTAATTTTTTATCAACAAAAATGGGTTCACATGAAGTAACCTTTTTATTCCGATTTGAGTATAAAAGAAAGAAATTCGGAGCTGTAAAATGTCCCTGAAGGATAGTATTTTTTTAATAATTGTTGTAAATTAGAGTTACAAATATTATTATATTTGAAAATAAAAACCAAAAAACCATGAATGTTAAGTTTTCTGCTGTACTGAAAATTTTCTTAGTAGCAGTTATTGTTACCGCTTGCGGCAAAAAGGGCAGTCAGGTTTCATCCACCACAGGCTGGGATTATAATGATCCTGAAAACGGAGGATTTGAAGTCATTACCGGTAGTGAACAGGAAACAGGTCCCGGTCTTGTTCTCATTGAAGGCGGTACTTTTACCATGGGCCGTGTTGAGCAGGATGTAATGTATGACTGGAATAATGTTCCACGCAGGGTTACAGTCAGTTCATTTTACATGGACCAGACAGAAGTCAGAAATGTTGATTACAGGGAATATCTCCACTGGATACACAGGGTTTTCATCGACTATCCGCTGGTCTACAAGAAAGCTCTACCTGACACACTGGTATGGAGAAGGCCGATGGCGTATAATGAGCCTTACGTTCAGTATTACTTCCGTCATCCCTCATACAATGAGTATCCGGCTGTTGGTGTAAACTGGTTGCAAGCCAGTGATTATGCCGCATGGAGAACCGACCGTGTCAACGAAGGCATTCTCATCCGCGAAGGCATTCTGAAACCCGATCCTAATCAGCTAAACGAAACAAATTTCAACACCGAAGCATACCTGGTCGGGCAATATGAAGGCCTGGTCAATCAGAATCTCCGCAGCCTCGATCCCAACCAGGAATTCAGGCAGGTTATGTTGGAAGACGGTATGCTGCTGCCAAAATACAGACTCCCCACCGAAGCCGAATGGGAATATGCAGCCCTTGCCCTGATAGGCAATACCTATGAGGAGCGTGTTTATGAAAGGAGAATATATCCGTGGGACGGCCATAATGTCAGAAATGATGTTAAGAAATACAGGGGTGAGATGAGGGCAAACTTCGTTCGTGGTCGTGGTGATATGATGGGTACAGCGGGCGGACTCAATGACAACGCCAGCATCCCGGCTCCGGTTGAATCATACTGGCCCAATGACTTTGGTTTGTATTGCATGGCCGGTAACGTAAATGAATGGGTGGAAGATGTTTACAGGCCGCTGACTTTTGAAGACTTCAATGAATTCAATCCTTTCCGTGGTAATGTGTTCCAGACACTGCTTACTGATGAAGAAGGCAATGTTGCTGAAAAAGACAGTCTCGGCAGGCTCAGGTACAGGGATGTTACCGAAGCCGAATCCATTAACCGCTGGAATTACAAAAAAGCCTATTATAAGAATTATAAAGACGGTGATTATGAGTCAAGTCTGATTGACGGAAATGACTGGTCAGCTGATGCCGCTACACAATCCACCAACTCACAGCGCATGTACTCGCAACAGGTAGGTTATGAGACTTCACTTATCAGCGACAAAACAAGAGTTTATAAGGGAGGATCGTGGCGTGACAGAGCCTATTGGCTGAGTCCGGGCACACGCCGTTACCTCGATGAAGAACAGTCACGCGATGACCTCGGATTCCGCTGCGCCATGACGCGTGTAGGAAGTCCTGCTGGTTATTAATGACATGCTCAAAAGAGTATTAAAACCTCATTATGCAATAGTGAGGTTTTTTTTATTTTAGCAGTATGAAGTTTAATGTAGAATACAGCAAACGTTAAACAGTTGAATGTGGAATTAGTTTATTTATTGAGTGAGATAAAATAAAAGGCACAAGCGGACACTTGCGCCAGTATTAGGGTTCACCATTCACTGTTCACCGTTTACCGTTTACCGTTCACTATTCACCGTTCACTGTTCACTGTGAACTCTATTACTAAACCCCTAAACTGCTAAACCCCTAAAAACCTAAACAATGAACATTAACACACTCTATAAAATATACAGGGATCATCCCGATATCAGCACTGATTCAAGGAGCATACGACAGGGTTGTTTATTTTTTGCCCTTAAAGGTGAGAAATTTAACGGTAATGCTTTTGTTGGTGATGCCATAAAGAAAGGTGCTTATATAGCCATTGCCGACAAAAAAGATTGCCCTGCCGGCGAAAAGATCATTACGGTTGATGACGTACTGCTCACATTGCAGCAACTGGCAACATATCACCGCCGGGCATGCAGGTTCAGGATACTGGCCATTACAGGTTCCAACGGCAAAACCACCACAAAAGAACTGTGCAGTTCAGTTCTCAGACTGAAGCATAAAGTTTTTGCCACCGGCGGAAACCTCAACAACCATATAGGCGTTCCCCTGACATTGCTTTCTATGAAGCCGGACACTGAAATTGGCATTGTTGAGATGGGAGCCAACCACCCGCAAGAGATCACACAGCTCTGCAATATAGCACAGCCGGATTACGGGCTGATCACCAATATCGGCAAGGCCCATCTTGAAGGTTTCGGCAGCATTGAAGGCGTGGCCAGGGCAAAAGGTGAACTGTTCAGTTACCTGAGCCTGCACAAAGGCACCATCTTTGCCAATGCTGGTGACGATCGCATTTGTGGGCTGATACCAGATGCTTCGAAAAATGTGGTTCTTTATAACAGTCGCGGCACCATCCGGGCTGAAGTGCGTAAATCTGACCTTTTCCTTGTCCTTGATGTTCATGATAAAGGTGACATTATAACTTTAAAAAGTAAACTTGTAGGAAAATATAATACAGAAAACATATTGGCCGCTTATGTGGTTGGGAAATACTTTGGTATCACAGCACAGAAAATTGGCAAAGCCATTGAAGCTTATACCCCCGCCAACAACAGGTCGCAGTATATCAGAACAGCTCGTCATGAGATCATACTGGATGCTTATAATGCCAATCCAACAAGCATGATCCAGGCTCTTGAGAATTTCTTTGCCATAAAGCGAACTGACAGCCTGATCATCCTGGGAGAGATGCTGGAACTTGGGGAATCGTCTTCCCGTGAACACCAGGCTGTGATTGAACGGCTGAAGAAGGAACCTGTAAAACATGTGATCTGTGTCGGACAAAACTTTAAAACACCTGCCAAATCAGCCGGGTATAATTGGTATCCCGATGTCGGCTCATTGCAGTCAGACTTAGAAAGATCTCCCCTGAAGGCATCCTTTATACTGATAAAAGGATCACGGGGCAATAAGCTGGAAAAGCTGATGGAGGTTTTGTGACAGGTACTGCAGTCATGCAGTCATGCAGTCTTGCGATCTTCTGGTCAGGGAATTGGGATCTTGGCTTTTTAGCTTTTTGGCTTTTCCCTCTTATGTAACTACTTTATATGATGTTGAAAATCTGTATTTTATTGGTTTTTGTATTTTCAAGCTCCATAGGAGCGAACTGTTTGTAGCAAAGCAATGGTCATACATCAACCCGGCTCCGTAGAGCCTGCCCCGACCGATAGGCGGGGAGCGATCTGTTTATAGCAATACCAATGCAATTCATCATAAATCCTTACGTCCCGCCATTCGGCGGGTCGCGGGGAAGAGTAATCTAATGGACTTCTTTTGCTACAAACAGTTGGCCCC
>JAFGTR010000066.1 GCA_016934055.1 Bacteroidales bacterium
AGACCAGCAGACCATCAGACCAGCAGACCAGCAGACCATCAGACCATCAGACCAGCCGACCAGCCGACCAGCCGACCAGCAGACAACCACAACAACTTGATCTATTTACTTCTTAACAAAAGGATCAGTCCCGTTCCATTTACCCCCTCCTGCCAGCACAGTATACAAGGCATCATGTGTCATGGTTTCAAAAATGGTGAACTCGGTGAAATTGATCATTCTTAAGGCATCAATGAACTGACGCTCTTTGGATAGCTTATTGGCCTCAGGAAAAACGGGAAAACGAAAACGCCATCCGATAACTCCGGGGCCAAAAACAGTAATCCCCGGTTTTGGTCCCCATCCCAACTTTTTGGTGTATGCACTCTCCCTGTCATGGACATTATGAACCTGATGAAATCCAAGTCCTGTCACATAGCTGATGCCAAGAGGATTAAGTCCCAGTTTCCAGTCCATCAGCTCAGAAGCTGCATCAAAGTATTTTTGTTCTCCGGTAAGGCTCCACCATAATAGCGGGAAAGAGGCATACTGGGGTTGTCTGACATTGTGCCCCCATCCGCCAACGGCAGAGTTATTGCCAACCGGATAGGCATGGGCGTGCAGTATATTGATAATGCTGTCCGCTGCTTCTTTTAATATGTTCTTAAAGTAATTTACAATAACCTTGTCTGTAGGAACTTCTTTTTCGGTAACATAAGAAAAAATGTAGGCCGGATTGTCGAAATGACTGTCATTGAGTGAATAACCCTGTGTCCGGGAAAGGCAATATTTTAATGAATCTGCGATCATGTAAAGGTCTTTTACTTTTTGATGTGCTGTTTGGTCATGTGTAAGCAGATATTTCTGAATATAATAATACAGCTTTTCCGGATCAGCCATATCTGCTTCCCCGTACTTCATGGCTTTATCGGCCCGTCTGATCAGCATTTCGGTATGTTCCGGATCGTATGGCTTCAGTATTCTGGCCAGGTGCAAAAAGAGTCCGGCACTGGTGCACGTAGCCCTCGGATCGGTTTTTACCGTTCCGTATTTTTTGTCATCTTGGTCCATGGGGGCATCAAAAGGGCTGGGATAACCCTTTGTTTCAGTCCCAAAATGAACACTGCCATCTTCATTTTGCAGATATTCCCATGCCAGGGTACCCCAGGCTGCTTCATCGATAATATCCGGAACTTCATTGGTATAGCTGATGATGTTGTATGCTGTGTCAAACTCACCCGGAATGTCGTATTGGCCGTCAAAAAAACTCTGCGGAAATGCTTCATAGATCATCAGGTTGACGATTGGATTGATGATGTGATATGCCCGGCGGTCAGCATCTCCCGCATCATGATAACCTCCGTAGCATTTAAAAACACGTTCGTTGCCTTCTACCACAATATTGGCTTCACCAATAGGGCCGTCAACATCATAAATAATGGTATGGCAGGCCTTTTTACGGATTGGAGGTATATTTATCGGACAGCCGCAACGCTGCAAATATTGTGCGCGAAAAATCAGGTAAGCCAGCCTTCTCGAAAACTCACCTCCAATGCCAAAAGGATGGGAGGAACCATATCCCCTGACAACAATTTTATAGGGGCCTCCTTCAGGAACCTGTGACAGGTTAATACGATAGACATAATCACCCGATGAGCTGTCCTGACCAATTTCCTGTAAATTTCCCCGGGCAACAGTTGTTCCGTTGCCTGTGTTATATATTTCATATTCCGGCAGAGGGCCCTCAATAAGTTGTGGTCCTCCGTTTCCCAGCCAGATCGCAAAATTGGCATAACGTGATTTTGACAATGCACTGTAGGCAGCCTGATTTGTTTTTATTGATTCACAAAAAACATGGCGCTCCCTGAATTGAAAATCAATTTCATCGTAAGGTGTTTCTATATGATAGGTCTTCCCTTCAACCAGCCGGGATGTTTCAAGATACACATAATGATCGAATTCATTGGCTCTCGTTGAAAAACGATATATTTGTCTGACCGGCTCCCCGTTTATTCGCCAGGCATTTATACTGTCAATATCAATTTCATTTACATCAGCGGTGTCACTGGTGTACAAAAGCACCAGGATATGGTCTGATGCTGTACGCACTTCCTGCAGACTTAATGTGCCTGAACCGGTTTTGCAAAACAATAATCCTGCAATGAGCAGAATAAAGGAGTATAGTCTTCTGTTCATATCACAAATTTTTAAAAATGACAGATTTTAAAACAGGATAAAGATAGAATTTTAACCAATCGCCAGATCACCAAACCTGCCTGCCGTAGCGGCAGCTCAGGCAGGTCACCAAATCACCAAATAATCACCGGCTCAGATACCGTTCGGCATCGATAGCGGCCATGCAACCTGAACCCGCAGCTGTCACTGCCTGACGGTAATGCGGATCCTGGACATCCCCACAGGCAAAAATACCCGGTAAATCGGTTTTTGTTGTCCCCGGAACAGTTTTGATATATCCAACATCGTCAGTCTCAATATATGGCTGGAAGATCTCTGAATTAGGCGTATGACCTATGGCCAGGAAAAAACCATCTATTTTGATTACCTCCTCGTGTTCGTCGGGCTGTCCTTTACGCCTTATCAGCACGGCTTCCTCAACAACCTGTTTCCCCCTTAATTCTTTTGTATTGCTTTCAAAAAGCACTTCAATATTGGGTATTTTTTTCACCCTTTCCTGCATGATTTTTGAAGCTCTGAAATAAGGTTTGCGTATGATCAGGTAAACTTTCCGGCACAACCCGGCAAGGTATATTGCTTCTTCGCAGGCTGAGTCACCTGCTCCGACAACAGCAACATCTTTACCCTTGTAAAAGAATCCATCGCAGGTGGCACAGGCTGATACACCAGAGCCCATGTATTTTTGTTCCGATTCAAGGCCCAGGTATTTTGCCGTGGCTCCGGTCGCAATAATAACGGTATCGGCTTCAACAGCCTTGTTGTCATCAAAGACCACCTTATACGGTTGTGCAGAGAAATCGACCGATACAGCCATGCCCCAGCGGATGTCTGTTCCAAACCGGGCGGCCTGTTTTTCAAGATCTTCCATCATTTTCGGACCATCAATTCCGTCAGGATAACCCGGAAAATTCTCGACTTCAGTAGTGGTCGTCAACTGACCTCCGGGTTGTAATCCTTTATAAAGAACAGGATTCAGGTTTGCCCGGGCTGCATAAATGGCTGCTGTATAACCGGCAGGTCCCGATCCTATGATTAGACATCTTACTTTTTCAGTATCTCCCGGTTTCTGAGAAACAGCCGAATCGGCCGTATTGGTATCAAGTTTTTGAAACAGACTCATATTATAAATGGTTTTTTGTTCATTGCCCCTTATCAATCTTTATGCCATTGTAACAGACCTGACATAAACGCAGATTATTGAATAAAAACTTTCAAAGATAGTCATTATATTTGTTTGCTATCATTTCAAAAAGCCGGCCTATGGACTTCGCAGACATAATACGAAAGAACCGCAGTTACAGAAGATTTCATGAAAATCAGCCAATACATGGGGAAATTATGAGAGAGCTGGTGAATTATGCCCGCTTTTCAGCATCAAGTGGTAACATGCAGGGCCTGAAGTTTTATTTGTCAACAGATCCTGATAAAAACAGCCTGATCTTTTCAACCGTCAGTTGGGCATATTATCTGAAGGATTGGGATGGCCCGGAAACAGGTGAAAGGCCTTCAGCCTATGTCATCATTTTAGGTGATACCGGTATTTATAAAACCATCGATGTGGATGTGGGGATCGCTGCCCAGAGTATATTACTGGGAGCTGTCAGCCTGGGATATGGTGGTTGTATGATCGGGTCCCTTGACCGGGTGAGCTTAAGGAAAAAACTGGATATTCCCGACCGTTATGAAATTCCTCTTTTGATTGCATTGGGAAAACCTGCTGAAAGTATTGTAACAGAACCTTTGGGGGCGAATGGAAGCATTGAGTACTGGCGGGATGAGCAACAGGTTCATCATGTCCCTAAAAGAAGTCTTGAAGAACTGATCATTTATTCATTTTAAACATAGTGAAAAAAATAGTTTTAACTTTGTCTGAATTGTCACATTAACTAAAAATAATCATGAAAAACTTTTTGGACGAAAACTTTCTGTTACAGACAAAAACAGCACAAACGCTTTATCATGAATATGCTGCCGGAATGCCCATCATTGATTATCATTGTCATTTGAATCCCAAAGATATTGCTGAAGACCGGCAATTTGAAAATCTGACCCAGATATGGTTGTATGGCGATCATTATAAATGGCGTGCCATGAGAACTAATGGTGTGCCGGAGAATGATATAACAGGTGATGCAAGTGATCTGAGGAAATTTGAAAGGTGGGCCGAGACTGTTCCGTATACGATGAGAAATCCGCTGTATCATTGGACACATCTGGAGTTAAAAACAGCCTTTGGAATCAAAAAACTGTTGAGCCCTGCGACAGCGAGGGAAATTTATGATGAAGCTTCAGAAAAGTTACGGTCAAAGGATTATTCAGTAAGAAATATATTGAAGAAATATAATGTTAAACTGGTGTGCACTACTGATGATCCTGTTGATTCTCTTGAATATCACAGAAAAATCAAGGATGACGGATTCGAGATACAGGTTCTTCCGGCGTGGAGGCCCGATAAAGCCATGGCAGTCGAAGACCCGGTTAGTTATAACAGGTACCTGAACACTTTATCGGAAGTTGCAGGAAAAGAAATTACCGGATTTTCAGATTTACTTGGTGCCCTCGAAAAGCAACAAAAGTTTTTCAGGGATAATGGAAGCCGTTTATCTGACCATGGCATCGAAAGGATGTATTATGAAGATTGTTCGGAAGCTGAAGTTAAATCGATCTTTAACAAAATACGGGGTGGAAACAGGCTGGATGAAGATGAGGTTTATAAGTTTAAGTATGCCATGTTGCTCGAACTGGCCCAGATGGATCATGCTTTCGGCTGGGTTCAGCAGTATCATATAGGGGCAATCCGGAACAACAACACGCGCTTGTTCAATCAGCTTGGCCCTGATACTGGATTTGATTCTATTGGCGATTTTGAGGTTGCCCTTCCCTTGGCACGCTTTCTTGATAAACTTGATCAGAAAGGAAAACTCACCAAAACCATTCTTTATAATCTTAATCCAGGCGATAATGAAGTATATGCCACAATGCTGGGGAATTTCCAGGATGGTTCTGTTCCCGGTAAGATACAATTTGGTTCAGGATGGTGGTTCCTTGACCAGAAAGATGGCATGGAGAGACAAATGACAGCTTTGTCAACACTGGGTTTACTGAGTCGTTTTGTAGGTATGCTCACAGATTCGCGCAGTTTTCTTTCCTATCCGCGTCATGAGTATTTTCGCAGGATATTGTGTAATTTATTCGGGAATGATATCGAGAACGGAGAATTACCGGCTGAAATTGAATGGGTTGGCAATATTATAAAACGGATATGTTATTATAACGCCCGTGACTATTTTGAATTTGACCTGCCGGATCCGGATGTCCGTAAATAATATGGGTTTTCTTTTTTAGGAAGTCTGTTTGATACCGGTGTAATAACAGGGCAGTGTGAAATAAAAGCAAGAGCCTTTTCCTGGAGTCGATTCGAACCAGATCGTACCCCCCAGAAGTTCGACCAGTGCTTTTGAAATGGCCAGGCCGAGTCCGGTACCCCCATAATTACGGGTTGTGGAAGCGTCAGCCTGCATGAACCGTTGAAATATCATTTCTTTTTGTTCGGAAGGAATACCTATACCGGTATCTTTTACGAAAAATTCCAGCATATTTCCTTTCACTGTATATCCGAAAGTAATGCTGCCGTTAATGGTGAATTTGGCAGCATTGGAGATAAGGTTGGAAAGAACCTGCTTTAACCTTACCTGATCTGTAATAATGGTATCACTGTTATTTTCAAGTGCGGGTTTGCAGGTTAACACGGTTTCTGTGGTCACCTTTTTTGAAAACAATAAATGCAAATCGTTAAGCAGGTCATTTATCTTAACAGGCTTAACATCAATTGTCAATTGATTGGCTTCAATTTTGGCAATATCAATCAGGTCATTAAGGATAACCAGCAGTTGATTTCCACATTCATTGATAACTTCGACATAACTGATTCTTTCTTCTTCAGAAATACCATTCTCTGATAAAAGATTGGCAAAACCGAGGATGCCATTCATTGGGGTTCTGATCTCATGCGACATGTTTGCAAGAAAAGCAGATTTCAAACGGTCGCTTTCCACAGCTTTTTCACGCGATATTTTTAATTCCTCAACAACATGCAGCATCTTTTTATTAACCTTTGAAAGCTGTTCATTTTTTTTGCGGAGTGCTTCTTCAGCCTTTTTTCTTTCTTCTATATTGTCCCATTCCCGGAATGAGCGTTCAATAAACCATGTCATATTGGACAGGTTTTCCTGTGTTTTGACAACATAATCCAGAGCACCCGATTTGATCATTTCAACAGCAAGGGCTTCATTGCCGTAACTTGTCATGATGATCACGGGAATCTCTGTTGAATATTCTGTAACGATTTTCCTGGCGTCTCCGTCTGGCAGCCTGAAATCGGCAAGGATAATGTCTGGCTTGAAAGTATTGATCATGATCAGTGCCTGGTTGATATTAAAGGCCGTGTCAATGATATATGTCTTATGAGGCCCAAGCACTCTCTTTATAAGGGTAATATGATCGCTATCATCGTCAACGATCAATAATTTCTTTATCTGTGTTGTCATGAAGATGAAATATTGCCTATTATGACCTGAAGGGATCTTTGTTCCAACATATCCAGTAAAATCCAAGAATCTCCATAAGCTCAGTGAAGCTCTCGAAATTAACGGGTTTCACCAGGTAGCTGTTGGCATGTAAATGATAGGCTTTGGCTATATCAGTTTCAGTGTCTGAAGTGGTCAGTATCACCACGGGAATTTCCATGTATTCAGGTTTGGTCTTTATCTGCCTTAACACCTCAAGTCCGTCAACCTTCGGCAAACGCAGGTCCAGCAGTATGATATGAGGTAAATTATGTTCTGCAAAGGCTGTTTTAAGATATTGTAAAGCCGCTTCTCCGTCTTCAAGGTGAATAATCTTATTGGCAACCTGGAATGACTTGAGTTTTCTCATGATCAGATGTGCATGATCAACATTGTCTTCTACCAGTAAAATGGAAATGGGTTCTCCCTGTACTTTATTCATGTTGTTTGTTTTTTAACAAAGGTATTGAAAATCTGAATGTTGTACCGTGTCCTTTGCCTTCAGATTCAACGCTGATACTCCCCCCGTGCACTTCGATAATGCGTTTTACCAGCGCCAGTCCAAAACCGGTGCCTTCAGATTTGTTATCTAATTTATTAAATAATCCGAATACTATATCGTGATAATTTGCATCGATTCCTATACCGTTATCGCGGATAAAGAATTCCACTTCCTTACGGCCTGAAGTGTAACCTATTTCTATGAGAGGATTGGGCTGATCGCCCATGAATTTTACAGCATTTTCAATCAGGTTTTGCCAGACTTCCGTCATGCGTTGTGCATCTGCGAATATCTCAGGCATTGATTCCGGAAAAATAACTTTTATCTTATGGGGCTGTAATATACCGGCCAGTGCATCAAGTGTGTCTTTCAGAATTTTGCTCATTGAAATCCTTACAAAGGGATTACTGAACCTTCCTATCCTTGACAATTCAAGCAGGTTATTCAACAAATGGCTCATTTTATCTGCTGCAGATTTTATTCTTTCAATGTTGACCCTGACATTTTCGATATCGCCTGATCCGATGTCTTCTTCAAGTAAACCTACAAATCCCCTGATGGTAACAAGGGGGCTTTTCAGGTCATGAGAAACGGTATAGGTAAACCGTTCCAGTTCTTCATTTTTTTTATTGAGTTCTTCCTCTTTCCCTTTTACGTTGGTGATATCATCATATGTGCCCAGTATGCCTATGGTTTCATTATCCATGTTTTTCAGCGGTACTTTACTGACACGGTGCCATATTATTTTTTCCTGGCTGATGATTCGCTTTTCTTCAATATTTATTTTCGGACGGTCATTTTTCATAATCTCCTGATCGTCATTTTGATAAATCTCAGCCTGCTCTTTCCATGGCATGTCATTATCCGTTTTTCCTGTTACTTCTTCAGTTGATGAAAAACCGGCATCTTCTGCAAAGCGCATATTACATCCTATAAATACCGAATCTTTTGATTTCCAGTATACACGAATCGGGATAGAGTTGATGATGAGTTTCAGCATTTTGTTGGCTTCTGCCAGATTGCGGCGGCTTTCCTGCAACGCCATTTCAGCGTATTTTCTCTCGGTGATATCCTGAAAGGTCCCGGAATATCTGGTTACATGGCCATCGGTATTTTTTATAACATTAATCCGGGTCTGGATGAAATGTTGCTTGTTTTGCTTATCAATAATAAGTATTTCGCTGTCTTTAAAAAGATATGTCTTTCCTGAGAGCATCAGTTTCAGATTTTCTTCAAATATGCTTTTTGACGCAGGATGCAGTTGGTTCAGCATGATATCCATAGTGAGAGGGCCTTTCCCCGGTTCAGCACCAAAAAACCTGTAAATTTCATCAGACCAGTAAAACTCTTTGGTGTGAACATTATATTCAAAACTTCCGATCTTACCAATCTGTTGTGCTTCTTTCAACCTTGACTCGCTGATTAACAAGGCTTCCTCTGCATTTTTCCGCTGGGTTATATCAAAGGAAACACCAAATGTGCCCATGATCTTTCCTTCAGCATTATGCCAGGGCATCTTTGAAGAATTAGACCATCGTCTTTCACCATTAGGCCATATTTCAAGTTCATCCTTTCCGATCATGGGTATGCCTGTCTCTATGATCTGCTGTTCGTCCTCAAATGCTTCTTTAGCATGAGATTCATTGTAAATATCAAAATCAGTTTTTCCGATAATTTCAGCCGGATCACTTAACTTCAAACGGTTGGCAAAAGTTTTGCTTATTCTCATAAACCGGCTTTTAAGGTCTTTCACATATATAAGGTCATTGAAATTGTCCATCAGGGAATTCAGAAAATCAAGCTGCTGGGCAAGATTCTCTTCGGTGTTTTTTTTCGAAATGGCGATGGCAACCAGATTTGATACCAGTGTCATTGTTTCCAGTTCATTCCGGCCAAGCTTTTGTTCAGCTGACTCCGTAAACAAAGTCATAACCCCTATATATTTTCCCTCTGTTTTCATGGGTATACCTATCCACCAGGCAGGGATTTTCCCTTCATGTTTCAGGTTGTTGTCTCTTATCACACCTGTGAATTCTTCCTTACTGTATATTACAGGTCGCATTAATTGTATCACATAACGCAGCAGGTCGTTATTTGATGATGTCATTAATGTTTTTTCGATATTGTGAGAGCTACCTGCCCTTGTAAAAACTTTTTCTTTCTCATTATACAGCCAAATGCATAAATTTTCTGCAGGCAATATGCGGGAAAGGCCTGAATGTACCAGTGAATAGAAATCGTTCATAGGCAGGGATGACACGATGGCATCGGACAGGCTGTGGATGATTTCATTCCTTATTGTTCTGAATAATGTCCTGTTTTTTAAATTCTCATTTTCAATACTTCTTCTTTCAGTAATATCCTTTATCAGGGCAATGATATTTCGGTCATCAGCGCTGAGCCGTGCTTCAAAGAAACGTGGGATGCCATTTACAGGCATTAAATATTCGAACATCTGCAGTTTTTTTGTCTGAATGGTTTCCTTGAAAGAATGCAGGTATTTTCCGGCCACGTCAGCAGGCAACAGATCACGGATGTTTTTTCCAATAATCAGTTCAGGTTTTGTAAATAACTGGTTTTCACCAGCTTTAATATCGGCAATTACACCATTTTCATCTGTAACAAATATCATATCGGGGATAGCTTTAAGCAAAGCTTTGTTTCGGGCCACATTTTTTCTGAGCGCTTCTTCTGTCTCTTTCTGTTCGGTTGTATCCTCTCCGTAAATAAGGATATGAGTTACTTTACCTTTGCTGTTGGTGACCGGTATTTTGTTCAGCCTCACATAGACAGTTTCTCCTGTGTCAGGTATAACCCAGGAATAAGTAATATTCAGCAAAGGTTTTTTTAAACGTATAACTTTCCTGTCCTGTTTCCCGATCTGATCTGACAATCCTTCAACAAGGTCAGGATCCAGCGGCCTGCCTTCAATCTCATCAACACTCTTTCCGTGTAATCTGGCAGCAGCCTCACTGATTTTTAAGATATTATTTTTTGTGTCTTTTAACCAAAGCAGAATTGGTGCTTTTTTCATGAAAGCTTCGTAAATCTCAGGATAGCCGTCCTGAGATGAAGGCTTTTTCTTATGACCTTCGTCCCCTGATAAAACCATAGCAATACTGTTCAATGTGTGATAACATGATAATGTGTATCAAATTTGATTTAAGTTAACTAAATTTTTTAAAATTACATTCTGTCCTGGAGATAATTCAAGTTGTCATTTCTTTGGAATATCAGACAAAATGACTGAACTGGTGATTATTCTTAAGCCGGAACCGGCAGTACAGCTTTTATTGTCAGGGGATCAGTTTTCAGCGCGCGTCTTCCCTAATTTTCATAAACAATTTTTACATATTTGAGATCGCCTGAAGATGGTCCTATGCCCAGGGTATATTCTCCGGGATCAACGGCATACCTTTTCAGGTCTTCATGGTAATATTCCAGGTCACTGGCAGTGAGAGTAAAACTAACCTTTTCTGAATCACCGGTCCGGATAAATATCCTTTCGAATCCTTTCAATTCTTTCAGGGGTCTGGGAATATCAGCGGGAGGGCCTGTAACATATAGCTGGGCTACTTCTTCCCCGTCGAGATGGCCGGTATTGAAGATTTCTGTTCTGATGGTGAGGGTATCTCCCTTTTGAAGGATTTCCCTGTTGGTTCTAATATCTCCGTAATAAAAGGTTGTATAGCTCAATCCATAACCAAAAGGGAACAGTACATCGCCGTCATAATAGCGGTAGGTTCTTCCGGCCATGGCATAATCCTCAAAAGGGGGAAGCTGATCAACAGACCTGTAAAAAGTCACAGGTAAACGGCCGGCTGGATTATAATCTCCGAAGAGGACATCGGCAATGGCATCTCCGGCAGTCTGGCCCGGATACCAGGCCTCTATGATGGCCGGAACATGATCTTTGGCCCAGTTGACCGATAAAGCACTGCCATTCAATAAAACCAGTATTACAGGCTTCCCAAGTCCGGTAATTTTTTTCAGCAGTTTTTCCTGTACTTCAGGGAGGTCAAGTGTAAGTCTGTCACCTCCATGGAAACCTTCGACCGGAACATTCATTTCCTCACCCTCAAGCCGTGGCGAGAGTCCCAGGAAGATCACAGCGGCATCAGCCTTTTTAACGGCTTTAATAGCTTCCTGTTCAAGATTTCCGGAGGGAGCAGACCATATCAGCCTGAAAAAAGCATCATTCAGATAATTGGAAAAATCAACCCGGATGTGATATGTTTTACCGGCTTCAAACTTTACTTTATTATAGGTTTTCCTTTCATGATGCGTATGATTATAGCTGAGAAACAGGGAATCTTCAACATATATACCGAACCGGTTCATACCTTCCCCGCCGAAAAGATATTCACCGGTTTTCGGGGCTTTTATATACCCTGTCCAGCGGACGGAGAAATTATCATCTTTCAGATCAGGGAGGGGAGAGTCGTCCCACCAGTTTACGTTAATGCATGAATCAATGCCAATGGCCAGAGGATCACCTTTCATGTCTTTATTGTTGAAATATTCAACCAGTAATCCTGCATTACGGCAGTTTTCATCCTGGTAAAAAACAGAATCAGGAACTGTGGAAAGATAATTCATGTTTTCAGCCCATTCACAGCCCTGGGCATAAATGACTCTGGTATTGGGCCCCACTTTGTTGATGATACCCTGCAATGGAGTGGTTATGATACTGGCATAACCACTGTAGTTCCCTTTTAATACTTCTGCATCATCAGCATTGGGACCGATGACGGCAATACATCCGAGGTTTTTGTCCAGGGGCAGGAGCTGGGTTTCATTTTTTAAAAGAACTATCGATTTTCGGGCGGATTCAAGGGCCAGCCGGCGATGTTTCTCACATTCAACTATATCGTATGGGATTTTGGTATAGGCAACATTTTCTGGTGGATCGAACATGCCCAGACGGAATCTGGCAGTAAATAACCGGGAAAGGGCAAGGTCAATGTCCTTTTCAATGACAAGACCGTCCTTAACAGCGTCATTGAGAAACGGGTATATATCGCCGCAGTTCAGGTCGGTACCCGAAGTTAAGGCCAGCGCAGCCGCCCCGGATTCGGAACTGACAAGCTGATGACCATGCAAAATATCTGATATGGCTCCGCAATCGGAGACAATATAACCCTTGAATTCAAGTTCTTTTCTGAGCAGTGCGTTCAGAAGGGTATCACTGCCGCAACATGCCTTTGCATTTGTGCGGTTATAGGCACACATCACCGACTGAACATTGGCTTCCCGAATGGCCATACGGAATGCCGGAAGGTAAGTGTCCCTCAGATCCCTTACGGAAACCCTGGCATCGAAATGGTGACGTTCAGGTTCAGGGCCGCTATGGACAACGAAATGCTTGGCGGTGGCTATGACTTTAAAATAATCCGGATCATCTCCCTGCAATCCCCTGATAAAACTGATCCCTGTTTTTCCGGTCAGGTAAGGATCTTCGCCATATGTTTCCATGCCCCGTCCCCATCTTGGATCGCGGAAAATATTGATGTTGGGCGACCAGAATGTCAGGCCCTGGTATATATCCCTTTTGCCCTGGCTGACAAAATGATGATGCTTGGCCCTGGCTTCATCTGATATGACACAGGCTACATCATATATCAAAGCTTTGTCAAAAGTTGCAGCCAATCCTATAGCCTGCGGAAAAACAGTAGCCTTCCCGGCCCTGGCAACGCCGTGCAGGCATTCGTTCCACCAATTATAGGCCGGTATGCCAAGCCTATCAATGGCAGGAGCATCATATGAAAGCTGGGCGATTTTTTCATCAAGTGTCATCCTGGAGATCAGATCATTCACCCTCGCATCGATATCCAGGTGAGGATTTAAAAAAGTGTATTCAGGTTGTTTTAAATTCCTGCATCCCGGTAAGAATAGCATAAGAAAAACAAGGATAAGAAAGATCCGGAAATAACGGTAAAGTGAGCAGCTATACAGGTTTTTCATAATCAGAAGATAATAATTATTTATTTACTGAAGGAAAATTTTCTATATGTTATTCAGGATTTGATCCAGATCATAGTATCTTAAATGCTGAAAGCAATATGTCAGCAATAAAGATAAGAAATAATGATGATTCTAACGGTTTTAACAAGGATTTAACGAAATGGTGCTGGTGACTATGACCAGGGATTTTAGGTATTTGTCCTTTTCTGACCGTCGGATTTGAATAATCTGCCATTCTTCATATAACGCACAGAGAAGTTTTATACATCCCCCCAGTTCTCACCTTTTTTAATACGGCTTATCTGCATTTCTGAAACGCCAAAGGTTTTAGCCAGAACGGCGCCGGTGATGCCCATGGCAAGCTGGTGCTTTATTATTCTGACATCGGCAGGGTTAAGCTTTGTGTAATGTCTTGGATCAGGGGACCTGTAACTGCTTCCCAGAAAATCCTGCCATCCGGCCCATTCAGAATAAAAGTACTCCGGCCGTGAGGGCAGGTTGGCCGGACGTTCTTTCCAGTTTACGTATTCTTTGGAGTTTGAAATTCCGGCTTTGCCTGCTACTTTGCCGGCATTATGATAACTAAGGTATTTTCTGCTTTTACGCTGATCAGGATTGCCAAGGAAGTCACGCCATCCTTTCCAGCTGCCTTTCCGCTTAAAATATTCATCGGGAATGCGCGGAAATTTCCGGGGCAGAGGCTTCCTTTCCTGTTTATAGGCATCAAATTTACGTGCTGATGTGACACCCTTTGGTACCAGATTTTCAATGGCATATTGCCGGGCAAGGCTGTATGACCACTTAACAATTTTATCCCAGTTCTCAATTTTCATTTTTTTCATAGCACAATCCTTCACTTCAAGCAAATAGATTAATTGTTTGACTCAGGTGATTGATCTGTTAACGGTTAGATGCAGAATCCAGGGTAGGTGAATATGAATAAACAAAGGTACCAATTTTTCCTTTAATAATAAAATGACTATTTATATGATGTTTGTCTGTGAGCTTCAGATATCTGAAGCGGCGTGAAATGACCCCGGAGAAGGCGGAATTCATCAACCGGATGCTCCAGAATTTACAACACTGAATCATCTTCAGATTTTTTGGCTTCCTCCCAGAGGGCATTCATTTCATCGGCTGACATGTTGCTGAGTTTTTTTCCCTGCTTGAGAGTTTTATCCTCAAGGTAATTAAAACGCCGGATGAATTTTATGTTTGTCTTTTCAAGCGCTGTTTCAGGATCAATGCTATAAAGTCTGGCGGCGTTGATAATTGAAAACAACAGATCGCCAAACTCCTGTTCTGTCTTTTCGCGGTTCATGGAATCTATTTCATGCCGCATCTCATCAAGCTCTTCAGATACCTTATCCCACACCTGTGATCTTTCAGGCCAGTCGAATCCGACCGCCCTTACCTTTTCCTGTATTCTGTTTGCTTTGATCATGGCAGGGAGCGAAGAGGGTACGCCCCCCAACACATAACGATTCCCTTCCCTCATCTTAAGCTCTTCCCAGTTTTTTTTCACAATTTCGGGGTTGTTCCGGACATCGGTGGTGCCAAATACATGGGGGTGCCGGAATATGAGCTTTTCTGCAATGGATTCAGCAACATCTTTTATGTCAAAGGCTCCTGTTTCTGACCCGATTTTTGCATAGAAGAGAATGTGAAGCAGAAGATCGCCCAGTTCCTTTTTTATGTTGTCCATATCATTCATTAATATGGCATCTGCCAGTTCATAGGTTTCTTCAATGGTCAGATTGCGCAGGCTCTCAAAAGTTTGTTCCCTGTCCCACGGGCATTCTTCACGCAACTGATCCATTATTTCCAACATTTTCTCTAAAGAAGCCAGCTTCTCTTGCATTGAACTCATTGATCGTAATATTTGGTGATTGACTGATTGACTGATTGACTGATTGACAGATTTACAGATTGACAGATTTACAGATCAGCCTGCTGTCAGACGGGTCTTGCAGTCTTTATTCTTTGTTCTTGATTCTTGATTCTTGGTTCTTATTTCTTACATTTCTGTTCAATCATAAAACTTAATCCTCAAAACCGAATTGACACCAAGGTTCAGCAGGTCAGCAGCATTTCCACAGTTGATGGCTATTTCGAGCAATCCCAGGGCGTTAAAAATGGCCAGCATCTCGCCCGTTGAACTGTCGCTGTAATTCTTGTTGATGCGATTAATTTTATAGTAATTGCTCCTGACGAAAATATCAAATGGGCGGCCTTTTCTTACACGTTCAAACAGGTCACGGCTTATATTGGTAATGGCATTCCTGTAAGAGTCAATATAGATCACACTGCCATTGATGGTGGAATCATCAATGGTCGGACGCATAGGGGTTTGTTTCATAAATGATTTGGCCGGACTTCCCATCTCCTGCCATTTTTTTTTGCGAATGATGTTGCAAGCACAGTCAGCAAAAACATAAAGCTCGGAAAAACTGCCCGGTGCTGCCGTATCCTTTTTAAGGGTTATAATTTCTTCGGGATCCTCATCGAGCAAAAGACCAAATATGCCGTTATCACAACCGATAAAAAACTGTTTTGAGGCTTTGATAACAATATGATGTTTATCGGCAGATGATTCTGTATTAACGCAGATGAGATGGATGGATCCTTCGGGAAAATTCCGGAAGCAATTCCTGAGTATAAAGGCAGCCTGAGCATTGTTAAAGGGTAATACCTGGTGGGTGATATCAACAATGGTGGCTTCAGGACAATTGCTGAGGATCCTGCCCTTTAAAGCTGCGAGATAGTAATCGTTTTTATTCCAGTCACTGGTAATGGTAATAACAGCCATCGGAGGCGATACTTTTTCTAATTTTACGTTAGGAATTGAAGTTTAAAAAAAAATAGTCTTAATTTGTAAGTGCCAAAAATAAGCATTATTTGTTACATTCTATGATTGAAAAAACCATCTATCTGGAAGGTGTTGATCCGCTTACCTTCTATGGTCCCAACAACAAAAATCTCGACAAGCTTAAATCATGCTTTCCGAAGCTTAAGATCATTGCCCGTGGCGTTGAGATGAAAGTTTTAGGAGATCAGCCTGAGATAAGCCGGTTTGAAGAGGATGTCGATAAATTGCTGGATTTTGTGCATCAGAAGAATCAACTTGTTGAAGAAGATATTGAACATATTTTATTGCAGGTTGATGCTGATTTTCAATTCTCGAAACAACCGGAGGAAGATGTGATAATCTATGGAAACCAGGGGAAGGCTATTCAGGCAAAAACCGTAAACCAGAAAAAGCTTATCAGCGAATATCATCAAAATGACCTGATATTTGCAATCGGCCCCGCCGGCACAGGTAAGACCTACACGGCTATTGCCCTTGCTGTAAGGGCTCTGAAGAATAAGGAAGTGAAACGGGTGATCCTCACCAGGCCGGCCGTTGAAGCTGGTGAGAAACTCGGATTTTTGCCCGGCGATGTGAGGCAGAAACTTGACCCATACCTGCAACCCCTTTATGATGCACTGGGTGACATGATCCCGCATAAAAAACTTGAAGGCTATATTGAGGAGGGTATCGTTGAAATTGCACCCCTTGCATATATGCGTGGTCGTACTTTGGGTGATGCTTTTGTTATTCTGGATGAAGGTCAGAATACCACGGTGAACCAGCTTAAAATGTTCCTTACCCGGATGGGCAGGAATGCTAAATTTATTGTTACCGGCGATATCACGCAGATTGATTTGCCGGAAAGAAGACTCTCCGGACTGATAAAAGCACTTGATTTATTAAAGGATATCAGGGGCATTACGGTTATTGGCTTTGATACCCGCGATATCGTAAGGCATAAGCTGGTAAAACATATCGTTAATGCTTATGAACAAAACAAGTCAAATATCGAAAATAAACAATAAACCAAAGTGTATGATACAAGCTTTAACAAAAACAAATTTCTCCTTCCCGGGGCAGAAAGACCTTTATAAAGGGAAAGTCCGTGATGTATACAACATCAATGACACATACCTGGTTATGGTTGTTACCGACCGTGTATCTGCATTTGATGTGGTGCTGCCAAAAGGTATTCCGTATAAAGGTCAGATATTGAATCAGATAGCGGTGAGATTTTTGGATGCGACCGCAGATCTGGTTTCTAACTGGAAAATCGCCTCTCCTGATCCTATGGTTACCATAGGTTATTATGCAAAGCCTTTCAAAGTTGAGATGGTCATACGTGGCTGCCTTACAGGTCATGCCTGGCGCCAATACAAAGCCGGGAAAAGAACCCTGTCGGGAGTGCCGATGCCCGACGGTATGGTCGAAAACCAGCGTTTCCCTGTACCCATCATCACACCAACCACCAAGGCAGAGACCGGTCATGACCTCGACATTTCCAGGGAGGAGATCATTCAGCAGGGACTTGTCTCAGCAGAGGATTATGCTTTGCTTGAGAAATACACAGGATTGCTTTTTGAACGGGGCACAAAAATAGCAGCTGAGAAAGGACTGATACTTGTGGATACCAAATATGAATTCGGTAAAAAGGATGGAAAGATATACCTGATAGATGAGATTAACAGTCCCGATTCATCACGGTATTTTTATTCTGAAGGTTACGAAGAAAAGATCAGAAAAGGTGAGCCACAGAGACAACTCTCCAAGGAATTCCTGCGGGAATGGCTTATTGAACATAATTTTCAGGGCAAAGAAGGACAGGTTTTGCCTGAAATGCCGGATGAATTTGTGCAGCAGGTGAGCGAACGTTATATTGAACTTTATGAAAGTATTACCGGTGAAAAATTTGTTCGCGCTGACATATCAAATGTTGCTGAAAGAATTGAGACCAATATAACAAAGTATTTAAAAGAACTGGGAGTATAAATAGAAGGTGACCGGTAAACGGTAATCAGTCCCTCAGGAATGGGCATTATTGCCCATTATTGAGGGACTGATGACGAATACTCTTTATTGATGATTCTGTTTTTCCGTTTCAACTATACTTTGTATTTTTATGCCCCATAAGTTAAAACATAAATTGTTGAACACCATAAACCGATATCTGACCGTTTGCACTGTGTTGTTTTTTGCGGTCACCATGACTTCAGCACAGTTTCAGCCTGCTGAAGTGATCAAATCAAATCAGAAAGTATTAATTCAGGGCCGGTATTATATTATTCATACTGTACAAAAGGGACAGACCTTCTTTTCTATCTGCAAAGCATACGGCGTGAACAGGGAAATCGTGCTGAAAGAAAATCCCGGAATCGATCCGGCAACTCTCAGTGAAGGGCAGGCTATTCGTATACCTGATTATTCACATGTTATTATTCCCTCATCACCTAAAGAGGTGAAACAGCATGATAAACGCTTTTATTACCATACCGTAAAGCCGGGGCAGACGGTCTATTTTCTTTCGAAGAAATATGATGTGCCTGAGGAATGGATATATCAGTTCAATCCCGGAGCCAGAGAGTCCCTTACGGCAGGCCAGGTGGTGATCATTCCCAAAAGAAAAGAATTTGAATCAATTCTTGCTGTACAGGATACTGCAGAATACCGGTATTACACCGTAAGGGAGAAAGATACTCTTTATTCACTTTGTCAGCAATATGGTGTCAGTATTAACCGTATCATTGAAGAAAATCCTGTATTGCAGGAGGGATTGAAAGCCGGTACTGTCATAAGAATTCCAAGGATAGCACCTGATTCTCTTCTTCAACCTGTTGATTCAACAGCATACTTAGAAGCTGAACCTCTTTGTGACACACTCATGAGCGGGAAGAAGGATTTTAAAATTGCTCTTTTGCTGCCTTTTTTTGCCTCACTCAAAACCGATGAGCCGATAATGACCGAAGGGCAAATGAGCGGTGAAATACCTGAGAATCCGGCTCTGCGGCAGCAGGAACTCATCGGCAGGAGTTTTATTGAATTCTATGAAGGTTTTCTTCTTGCGCTCGATACCCTGAGAAGCAAGGGCTTATCATTAAAACTATATGTTTGGGATACAGAAAGGGATACTGTTAAGATCAGCAAAATAATACAGGAATTATACAATGTGCAGCCTGATTTGATTATCGGACCGGTATATTCCAAGGATGTAAAGATGGTCGGGCGGTTTGCCATGAATCAGGGTATTAACCTTGTTTCTCCTTTGTCAACACGAGATGACCTGATATCAGACAATCCCAATGTAATACAGGTTGTCCCTTCAGATGATGATGAAAATGAATTCTTTGCGCGTTATATTGCTCAGTTTAAAGATAATCCGATAATCCTTTTCAGAGATGACGACAGCCTTTCCATGAGATCTTCATGGAAACTAAAGACAGCCCTGTTGTCGCACCTGGATACCGATTCAATGGGTAATCCTTTGAATTTCAGAGATTACCGGATCAATGATTCTACTATGAGAAAACTGAGTTCAATACTGCAAAGTGATGCCGAAAACATCATTATTATTGCCTCGGAAAATGAGCCGGATGTGACAGCGCTGATCGCCAGGTTACACCTTATGTCGAGAGTTTATAAAATCTCTCTTTACGGTGTTCCTGCATGGCAGGTATGGAAAAGTATTGATATCAACTATTTTCATGCTATGGAGCTGAAATACTATACGCCTTTCTACATTGATTATAACAATCCGGAGGTGATTCGTTTCATAAAAAAATGCAGAAAGATATATGGTTTTGAACCTTATGAAAATACGTCGAAGGGCTATAATTTCTGTATGCTGGGTTATGATATCGGGGTTTATTTTATCAGTGCACTGGCACTGTATGGAAGTGATTTTGCTCCCTGTATGAATAATATTAACCTTGACCTGCTGCTGACTCAGTATAACTTTTCAAGATGTGAAGGTGGTTATGCCAACAGGTCCATCCATATGATAACTTACAAACCGGATTTTACCATAGAAAAGATACCGGTCCCTGAAACGTTGGAAACTGAATCAGACGAGGGAATAGAACAGGATGATCCCGACCAGGGCAATGATGATAACCCCGAGATAACCAATGAGGTTCCTTATCGATCTTTTTGATTTACCAATGGTGTTTTTGAATTGCAGCCGTTTGATAATTTTTCTGACCAATTCATCCAGTGCTGTAGTACTTTTAACGATGTAGTCAATAGCCCCTGAATGCATAGCATTGACGGCAGCATCAACATCGCGCAGTGAAGTGTGAAAATAAATATCGGTTGAAGGGCTTTCTTTCCGTACCTTGGTTAAAACCTGATGGCCGAGAAGGGCATTGTTCTCGAAAATGTATTCAGAGATAAGAATATCCGGATGCAGTTTAAGAGACTGGTACATCTTTTCCGGTTCTGAGAAAACAATAACCGAACGAATACCTGCCACCTGAAGGTATTTTGTAATAACCCGCTGGTAAACAAGATTGGAATCCAGAACAAATACAATGGCTTTATCAGCTGACTTCATCTCAGGACAGGCTTTTGGCATAACAAAAGTAGGTAACCCGGCAATCAAAGAAAAGGTTTATATCAGACTATTTGATCAACGGCTTCCAAATATTTACGAACGTCAAATTTTCGTTCACAACCGTTCCGGTTCATAAAGCGTATCTTGCCAAAAATACTTCTTTCCTGCCATGCGCGGTCATGTACACCCCCTATTGACCACATGCAGCCTGTATAACCGTTTGGATCACGTCCGTCAAGTTCATATTTATCATTCAGACAGATACAGGTCTGCAAGGCTTCCTCGGGGGAAGATGACCATTCCAGTATTTTTTTTGCCCAATACATGCGCATATAACCATGCATCCTTCCGGTTTTGACCATTTCAAGCTGAGCGGCATTCCATAGTGAATCATGAGTGCTGGCGGTTTCAAATTCTTCCGGCTTGTATTTGTACTCACGCCTGTCGCGACGATGCTGGCCCAGTGTTTCCTTTGCCCCGGGCCTGATGCCTTCCAGGGTATCATAGCGGGGATTGTAATAACAGAAGTTATCTGCCAGTTCGCGCCGTATAATAAGCTCCTCGAGGAAAGCATCACTGCCCGGGTTACGGGGGTAATTCTTTATAACTTCAAGAGCAACGCGTTGCGCTGAGAGATGACCAAAATGCAGGTAAGGTGATAGAGCAGAGGTGGCCTCAAGCGCCGGATCATTTTTGTGTTGTGCATAATCTGTCAGTTTTTCTGTCAGGAAACGTTCAAGGATGGTTTTTGCAGCTGTCTCACCGGGTTTCATCCATTTTACAGGCTTTACAGACCGGTTTATAGCAAGAGATGACATGATCACGTCCCAGTTATTCCTACGGGTCAGATGATGATCAGGAAAAGATACCAGCGGTGGAAATTCATCAAGGAACTCAGGCAGGTGTTTTTTGATCTTTGGACGTATGGTGTAAGCCCCGTATTCCTCTTTATCCGAGGCAATCCAACAGGGAACCAGGTTATGGGCATCCACTTCGTCAACGGGTATGTCAAGCTTTTCACATACCTTTTCCTTCCATTTTCTTTTGATCCTGAGTGGGTCGAAATCGGTGACAAGCCTGCTGATATTGTTATGAGCGATAAAAGGTAAAAGGGTGGTAGCCGGATCACCCAGCAACATAACAAAGGGAATGTTAAGACGTGATAACGTTGATTCTGTTCTTGTCAATCCCGTGAGCATAAAATCATACTGACGCAATGTGGCTCCAAGAAATTCCGGCGCAAGAGTAAATGCCACCAGCAAATGTTCCTCCATGTCCTGGGCGAGTTCTATGGCATAAGTAAGTGCCCAGTTGTCATGAACACGCTGATCACGGCTCATCCAGTATAAAACGGTCCCTTTACGTCGTTCTCCGTCCTTCAATTTCCTTATCCTTTTCCGGTTTATCATAATTTTTCACTATTCACTTTTCAGGCCATAACTCAATCTCAACTTCCCAACACACAAACAACTTGTCCCTCGTCCCTTATCCCTAAATTCCCCCTGCAGCCTCCTTATCCAGATACCATTCAAGCTTCCCTTTTAATGGCTTTATATAGCTGGCAGGGTATAGTTTTGCAACAGGTTCGTCATTCATAATCTCTTTAATTATTTTGCTTTTTCTCCGGCCTGTTACGAGAAAGGTTATCAGGCGTGCGTTTATGATTGTTTTACCTGTGAAGGTTATCCTTTGTTGTCCGGACAATGGATGAACAGCTGCAGCACATAGTTCATCGGAATGCAATAATGACATCTGGTCCGGAAAGATGGAAGCCGTGTGTCCATCATCACCCATTCCCAGAAAAATCCAGTCAAAGACAGGTACGCCGTTTTTCAGGGTGACATGTTGCAGGATATCTTCACGATACCGGAGTATTTCTTCTTCAGGCTTTCTTTCACCCCTGATCCTGTGTACATTGGATTCATTGATGTGCAGAGCTCGCAATAAATACAGATTTGCCATTCTGTAATTGCTGTCAGGATGATGGGGCGGTACACACCTCTCATCACCCCAAAAGAAGTGAACCTTGCTCAGGTCAGGTAAAGCATCAGGTGAGGGGAGCCGGGCAGCTATTTTCTTAAACAGCAGTTCAGGTGTATGGCCTCCCGACAAAGCAATGGTAATTTTACTTTTTTTAAGGCAGAGGTCCCTCACATGGTCGTAAAACGTTATGGCCAACTTATCTGCCAGCTCGTTTGCCGTGTTGAATATGTTGATGATTTTATTCACAAAGCCTGTTAAAGTTCACAATAGATGCCATCATCTGATAGATTTTTGCACGGATACCGCCATGTCATATTTTGTTCGCCAATCAATCTGTCTGATTCCTGAGGCCCCCAGGTGCCCGCCGGATAACCGTATATCGGTAATTCAGGCATGTTTTCCCAGGTTTGCAGTATGGGATCAACGATTCCCCATGCTTCTTCCACAGTATCACCCCGGGAGAACAAGGTGGCATCACCCTGCATGCAGTCAAGCAACAATCTTTGATAAGCTTCAGGAATAGAATGACCGGCAAGATCAGCATAATGAAAATTCATGTTGACATCCTGAACATTAAAACCTGCACCGGGTATTTTCATCCCTATTTTAAGCAGAATGCCTTCATCGGGTTGAATGCGAATAACCAGCTGATTTTCAGCATTACGACGATGTTCGTCGAAACAGAATAACTTGTGAGGTGTTGATTTGAAATGGATTACGATCTCGGTCACCCGTGTCGGAAGTCTCTTTCCTGTGCGGATCAAAAAAGGCACGCCTCCCCAGCGCCAGTTTTCAATGAAAAGTTTAAGTGCAACATAGGTTTCAGTGCGTGATCCGGCTTTTATGCCTTTTTCATCACGGTATGACGGCATTCTGATACCTCTTACCGTAGCTTCAGTATACTGCCCCCTGATAACATCCCTTTCAACTTCTTTTGAACGAATATGGCGCACCGATTGCAGAACCTTAAGGGTTTCGTTCCGTATTGCTGTTGGCGTGATCAGCGTTGGGGGTTCCATGGCAATCAGCGTTAGCAGCTGCAGCAGATGATTCTGAACCATATCACGCAGTGCCCCTGCTTTGTCATAATAATATCCGCGGTTTTCGATGCCAATGCTCTCAGCTGATGTGATCTCAACATGATGAACATAATTTCTGTTCCAGAGCGGTTCAAAAATGCCATTGGAGAAACGGGTGACCATAACATTTTGAACAGTTTCCTTCCCCAGGTAATGGTCAATACGGTACAGTTGCTCTTCACTGAAATGGCGGTAAAGTGACTGGTGAAGTTCGCGGGCGGATTGAAGGTTATAGCCCAGAGGTTTTTCAATGATCAGCCTTTTCCATCCGGAGGCTGTACTGCTGTTTAAACCATGCATGGCAAGGCCTTCGGCAACAACAGCATAGAGATCAGGAGGCGTTGCCAGGTAAAAAATACAATTGCAGGTGATGTTTTTCTCCTCAGCAACCTGGTACAGTTTTTTTTTTCAGCATTTCATAAGCCCGGGGTTCAGCCGTGTCCAGGGATACATAGTATAAGGTCTGTATGAAGTCTTTTGCCTTATCAAATGTTATGTTATTGTCGGTCATGTTTTTCAATGCCTCATATGTCATTTGCCGGAAGGCCTCATCCGATAGTTCAGTCCGGCCGGTTCCCACTATAACAAAATTTTCAGGCAGTAATTTTTGCCTGTGCAGAGCAAACAGGGCAGGCATCAGTTTACGGCGTGTTAGATCGCCTGATGCGCCAAAAATGACCAGCAATTGGTTCTCAGGTTTTTTCATCTGCAAATGATATGTGCATAAAATTAACAAATAACAGGTTATAAAGGAAATCATCACCGGGTATTATGCTTTGAAATCACAATATTTTTTACACGGTTGTGATTTCATCTGCAAAAAAAACTATTTTTGACGCCTTGGACCTTATATCATGATAAGAACCTTTTCCGTATTATTTTTTTTGCTTACACTCACCGGGGCAGCAAAAGGTCTGAAATTTCATCATTCCATGGTCACTGACTCTTTGGAGATCATTGAAGGAGATACCCTTTATACTTTTTTGCTTGCCGCATCACAGGGCGACTCTGCCCTTGTTTTGCATCTGCTGAAGTCGGGTGTTAATGCTGATACCACTAACTGGGAAAGAATATCGGCCCTTATGTATGCTGTGAATAACAAACACACAGGTACGGCAAAGATATTGGCAGAAAATGGTGCCAGCCTGAACAAAAAGGACAAATACGGAACAACCCCTCTTATTGCAGCCGTGCAGAACGGCAACCTGCTGATGGCAGAAATACTGATAAGACAAGGGGCTGATATCAACATGGGAGACCGTAAGGATATTACGCCTCTTATGGTTGCCGTTGGCATTGACAGCTTTGCCCTGGCTGACATGTTGCTGTATTACGGGGCTGATGTGAAAAAGACTGACAAAAACGGAACCACAGCCCTGATGATAGCCTGTCTGACCGGCAATATTGATATTGCTTATATCCTGCTTGAATATGGCGCCGATGTAAATGTTCAGGATAAAAACGGTTTTACACCTCTTCACGCTGCTGCATGGTATGGTTACTGGTCATTGACCGAATTACTTCTGGATTATGGTGCTGATCCTGATATCATGGCACACAACGGTTACACACCGCTTTGTGTTGCTGTTGAAGCTGATGATCTGTTTGAAACAAAACTTTTTGCATCAGCAGGAGCCAACCTGAACCATCGCATCAGTTTTTCACAAAATCCGCTATCCCTTGCTGTCGAAAAAAGAAATGATTCCATAGTTTCTTTTCTCAGGGCTAACAATAGTCATTACAATGGATGGCCTTCGTTTAACAAATTCGGTCTCGGAACTGAGCTGAACTTTATTGCCGGTGACTTCCGGTGGAGTTTTTTCCTGGCAGCTTCGGAAAAAAAGTACAATCTGAATCTATTGGCAGGATGGGGATTCAGGCCATCAGCCATTCGTGTGCTGGAAGATGAAAGTGAATTCATTCAGTATCAGTACTGGGAACGCAGGGGTAACCTGTTTCTGTCAATTGACAAGTCGGTATTTTTTGCGCACGGCAACAACGATTTTCAGGCTGGTGTTTATGGTGGACTGAAAGGCATCTATACATTCGGGAGTTACAGGGGCACTGGCATCAAACCGGAAGACAGAATACTGGCAGCACCGGGCGCCGGCCTGTGCATGGAAGGCAGATTTTACCGTATAACGGCCGGTTATGAATACCTGAACCTGGATCTGTACACAATAAGTCCGCATCGCATAAACTTCTCTTTGAGTTTCATGTGGAACCGTAAAAAGAATAATTTTAATCCCGATTTTATTAATTGGTGACATTATGAGAAGAACCGGATTACTTCTTGTTTTCTTATCATGTATCGCTTTCCTTATACCGGCATGCGATGAAAAAATAATGACCGGGTCGGTGGATTGCTCGGAATGTTACCAGGAAAAGCCTGACAGTTTCAGACTGAATGTTTATCTTACTTTTAATGACAGTATTGATGAAATACCACTGGTATTATTTAACGGGAACTATGAAGACAAGGATATTGACTATATCGATACAGCCTGGGCTGAAAACGGGAACCCTTATTGGGTGTATGTGAAAGTGGATAAAGAGTATTCCGTTGTTGCCGAATACCGGTTTTCCGGGAAAAGTATTTATGCTGTGGATGGTACCAGACTGAAAGCAAAACATGTCAGCGAGGATGTTTGTTACCCCGACTGCTGGGTTATCGTTGATAATACCCTTGAACTGGAACTCAAAAATGAATTTCTGACCAGTGAAAAGTGAAAAGTGAAAAGTTATTGTTACAAAACTGTGAACTTGTCAACTTGTCTGCGCTGCAGTTGCGGCAGGCAGGTCTGTAAGCCTTTAAGTCTTTCCGACAACCAGACCAACAGACCAACAGACCAACAGCCTAACAGCCTGACAGCCTAACAGACTTTTCTTAAACCGGGAACCAGAATCATGGAACTGAATTATCACTCAAAACTTTTGGAGGCGGCAGTTACAGAATTTGCCCGTTTACCGGGCATCGGGAGAAAAACCGCCCTGCGCCTTGCATTGCATTTATTGAAGCAGGAAAAGGAGGATGCTGAAGCCCTGGGAAATGCCATTATACGTTTGTGCGATGAGGTGAAACAATGCAAAATATGCATGAATATATCAGATAACGATATCTGCAATATTTGCAGCGATCGTTCCCGTGATCATTCCATCATTTGCGTGGTGGAAAGCATTAAAGATATCCTTGTTATAGAAAACACACAACAATTTAAAGGTGTCTACCATGTTCTGGGAGGTATTATATCACCCATGGATGGTATAGGGCCGGGTGATCTGACCATTAATGCCCTTGAGGAAAGAATAAAACAGGGCGGAATTAAAGAGCTGATCCTGGCTTTAAGCGCTACCATGGAAGGGGATACCACCAATTATTATTTGTACAGGAAGTTACATAATGAAAGTTTGGTCATTACAACTCTGGCAAGGGGTGTGTCTGTTGGTGATGAACTGGAATATACCGATGAGATAACCCTGGGTCGGTCAATCGTCAACAGGATTCCGTTTGAGGTGAAAGGGGATAAGTGATAACTGCCTGCCGCACAGATATGACAGGTGAAGTGCGGATGTTGGTGCGGGGGTAAAACAAGGTCTAAAAAAACGGTCGATTCTTTGGAAAATTATGAAATTGAATGTTTATGCAATCTTTTTTGTATTCAAAATGAGAACTTGTTGACGCAAAGTGTCCATGTTTTTATATTCTTATGGCAGATGGGGGGCTTATCGACAGAAATTCCTTAGCCTGTTGTTTTTGGGGCAAAAAAATACGCTAAGCATCAAAAAGGGTTTGTTTTCAGGATTATAAGACTGTTTATCAAGAATTTATTTGGGTCCGAGGCTTTTATATAGAATAATATTGTTTTCTTTTTTGATCAAATACCATAATTAATCCTCTGCATTGAATTGTCTTTTAGCCACTTAGTCCTGC
>JAFGTR010000199.1 GCA_016934055.1 Bacteroidales bacterium
ATTAATTATGGTATTTGATCAAAGAAGAAAACAATATTATTCTAAATAAGAGCCTGGTCCGAGGCTTTATCCCCTTTATCCTTTATCCCGGTCCGGCCCCTTTATCGCGCTGAATTTTATAACCGGTAACTTGAATTAATTAAAATTGCGTATTATTGTGAAACGACAAACCTGACTGTATTCACCAACGGAACAAATCAAAAACTTTTTTTTGATACATGAATAAAAGAATTTAGTTTTGCAGACTTTGCAGCTATCGATAATTATTGACATACATGGAAAAATTCTTCAACAACCTGCTAAAAATTAAATGGTTAATCATAGTTCTGGTTCTCACAATAACGGCTTTTCTGTCCTTCCAGATTCCTCATATACGAATAAACTCCGATGTAATAAGTTCACTGCCTGAGCATGACAGGGATGCTGCCCTGCTGAAAAAAATTGGAAAAAATTTCGGAGGAAACAAAACCGGAATGGTTATAATAGAGTCCGGTAATATCTTTACACAGGAAGCGCTTGGACACCTCAGGCAGATAACGGACACCCTTTCGGAAACCGAAAATATCTCTTCGGTTATCAGCCTTACCAACATGGTGAATGTAAAGTCAGATGGCGATGGCCTTGAAATCGGAAACCTTGTTGATGAAGACTATATATCCGGGACAGATGAAGAGTTGACATCACTTAAAGAACATGTCCTGGCAGATGATAACTACAAAGGAAGCATAGTCTCGGCAGACGGAACAACTGCCCTGATACTTTTTTCCATATCGGAAGAGACCAATATGCAAAGCGTGGCCCGGCTGGTACAGGAAAAAATTGAAGCACTGCATCTTCCTGAAAAGATATATTTTGCCGGATCACCCATGCTATTAACGGCCATATCCCGCCTGATAGCATCAGATCTTAAACGATTGCTGCCTGTGGCCTTCGTACTTATCATATTTGTCCTTTACCTGGGATTCCGGTCATTCAGGGGTGTGATTTTGCCCCTGTTGACTGCTGTTTTGGCTATTTTATGGGTAATAGGTATCATGTCACTGGTTGGTTCTGAAATGACCATGGTCTCGAATAATATTCCTATTGTCCTGCTGGCCATAAGCACCGCCTATGCCATTCATGTGCTGAACAGGATTGACCAGGTGAGGGAAGACCTGAACAAGGCTATAATCATTGCGCTGTCCTATGTGGCTATTCCTGTAATACTTTCTGCACTAACCACAATCGGT
Organism: Bacteroidales bacterium; assembly: GCA_016934055.1. Classification (GTDB taxonomy): domain Bacteria; phylum Bacteroidota; class Bacteroidia; order Bacteroidales; family UBA10428; genus UBA5072. The sequence continues at coordinate 1,230 of JAFGTR010000199.1, forward strand.
GGTTTTACCTCATTCATATTCGGCTCCTATCTTTCAATAATCCGCGATTTTGGCATCTATACGTCACTGGGCACTTTCTTTGCCCTGCTCCTTTCCATCTTTTTTATTCCTGCACTGATTTCAGCATTCTCATGGAAAAACAAGGGATTCAGAACCAGACATGATGAGGCGGATATTACTTTCTTTTCAAGGTTTCTGCACATGCCTTTGCATAAGCTCCTGTTCACATATTCCAAAAGAGTTCTTTTTGTGTGGATTGCCATTACCGTGATAAGCATTTCCGGATTTTTCCTGGTTAAGCGGAATGTGGATGTACAGAATTATTTCAGAAAGGATAATCCGACGCGCATAGCAGAGGATATCATGACGGAGAAATTCGGAGGGTCAAAACCTGTTTTTGTGCTGTTCAGGGGTGATATTCAGGATCCTGCGACACTGAATTTAATGCTTGAAACGGAAGCCTACATGAAAATGAATCCGGGAATAGAAAAGACACAGTCGGTTGCGGATATTGTATCGGAGATGAGCGGGGCACTGGGCCTGGGGAATAAAATTCCGGAAGAGAAGGAAACAGTTGAACAAATATGGTTTCTTATTGAAGGGAACGAGAACCTGAAGAGTCTTGTCTCTGATAACCTTGATGAGGCATTGATTATTTCAACCTTTACCTCTCCCGAAAACAGGGAAAGGATACAGTTCGGAGAATATATGAAGGCTTTCATTGACAGGAATTCCACTCCTGAGTGTTCAATGGAGATAACGGGGATGCCGTTTATTGAGGTAACGATGGACAGGAGCCTTATAAAAAGCCAGATCGGGAGCCTTATTATTGCTGTGATATTTATTATCATGGTCGTCAGCATTTTTCTGCGTTCGTTTTCCGCAGGCCTGTTTGCTGCGATTCCTGTCATATCAACGATTATTATTCTTTTTGGCGTAATGGGTTTTACAGGAATACCGCTTAATATTGCAACTGTTCTGGTTGCCAGCATAGCCATGGGTATCGGCATAGATTACTCAATACATGTGATTTCTCATTTCAACAGCCACATAAAAGAGGGAGCAACCATATCCGAGGCACTTGATCAGACAATAGCCGTCAGCGGAAAGGCTATATTTATAAATGTAGTTTCGGTAACTGCAGGATTTCTTGTCCTTCTTTTCTCTGAAATGGTTCCGCTCCAGTACTTCGGATTGCTTATTTCACTCAGCATGATCGGATCAGGTTTGAGTGCCATGACTTTGCTCCCCGTCATTCTTATACTTGCTCACAGGAGAAAGTACAAACTGATGGAACAAACCGATTAAAATTCCGTAGAAACAAATTTGTGATAAAGTAAAATATCGATGAAAAAAGTGAAAAACACAATTTGTCTGTTGACTGTATTTATTTATACCGGTCTTGTTAATACAATTGCCCAGGATGCAGATTTCATTCTGAAAAAAATGGATTACATCACCATAGCCCCGAAGGATAAAGAGGGTAAAGTATCAATTATTCTTATTGACAAAGCCGGAAATGAGAAAATACGTGAAGCACAAATGCTTCAGAAAGGTATGCAGAAAAAGCTTTATCGTTATACGCAACCTTCATCTCAGGCAGGTATTGCAACACTCACCCTTTCAGATAGCGTGATGTGGCTATATTTGCCTGTCCTTGGCAAGCCTAAAAAGATTTCAATGCTGTCCAATGACTTTGCTTTTAACAATACCGATTTTTCTTTTGAGGATATGGTGACTACACCATACGCTGATAGGTTTATTCCGGAACTGATTGAATCATCCGGTAGTCTTTATGTGCTGAAACTTGTTCCTAAGCCTGGAAAATCGAATTATTCACAGATCATTGCAAGAATAAACAAAGTGAACGGCTATTTAGAAAGCATGGACATCTACGATCAGAAAGGGAAAAAAATTAAAGAAGCGGTTTATAAGTATGAAAAGGTAGGCAAATACTGGAATGCATCGGAAGTCGTTATGATTGACCTGGAAAAAAACCACCGCACAAAGATATTAACGAAAGAAGTGAAATTCGATCAGGGGCTGCCGGATGAGCTGTTCCTTGTCGAGAACCTGAGACCTTCAAATAATAAAAAAGTGAACTAACTGTTAACACAGACGGGTTTTTATGAGTGACTCTGCCAGTATATAAAACCTCACCGTTGCGTTTTGTTATGGCCACCGCACAGTTATCCGGTATATGTTGTGCTAATTCATTACTTTGTTTTCGATAAACCTTCCAGGAACTATCCTTTGTAGCCTACAAACATTTCTTATATTAATAATTGTGTTTTGGGTATCCTGGATATTTTGTGGCCTGCATGAGCTGATTTTTAAGAGTATCATTATCTTCTTATCATATGAAATAGTAATGTTTTATAGAAGAGACTGGTCCGACCCCATTTCCAACCCCGTTTTCAAATAATCTATAATACATATTTGTGCTTCTTTTCTTAAACATTCTATTATAGGTAATTTAGAATTTATTTATAAAAGAGTATTATAAAACTCACATATTAAATATATTAAAATTAAAATTATTTATAAAGTGAATAATAAATTTAATTTAATGTTTAATAAATAATCATAATAATTAAACAAAAAGTAATCTGGTAGGTTTCTACTGTAAATTCTAACAAAATTTATTATGAAAACAAAAGGATTACTTTTTATGAGCTTCTTGATGGCTTCCCTGTTTATATTTTATAGTGTGAAGTCTCAAACAACAGTCGTTGACATTGTTGTCAACAGTCATGATCACGACACCCTCGAGGCAGCTGTTATCGCTGCCGGACTTGCCGATGATCTTGCGGGAGAGGGACCATTTACGGTTTTTGCCCCCACCGACGATGCATTTAAAGCTTTGCCTGCCGGCACACTTGAAATCCTGCTGGCCGACCCGACAGGTACGCTGGCTGACATCCTGCTTTACCATGTTGTTGGCGCCAAAGCTATGTCGACTGACCTTTCAGA
>JAFGTR010000067.1 GCA_016934055.1 Bacteroidales bacterium
CGGAGCCGGGTTGATGGTTCGCTTATGTTTTGCTATAAACAGGACGCTCCTACGGAGCCGGGTTGATGGTTCGCTTATGTTTTGCTACAAACAGGACGCTCCCCGCCAATCGGTCGGGGCAGGCTCTACGTAGCCGGGTTGATATATTTAAACAATATTATTCTATAATAGCCCGGTCCGAACCGGAATATCCCGGAATATCCTATTAACAAAATCGGTTATTTATTTTTATTTTTGAGATCGCTTCTAAATAAAAGTACCCCTATGAAAACAATCAACACTTTATTTATAATCATCATACTATTATCTTACCATAGTTTTTCCTATTCTCAGGATGAAATCATTTTCCAGACAGAAGGAAGCTCTTTTAATCCCTTAATCAGTTTAAAAGGTGAAGCATACGTGCGATGGACATTTCATGATGGAGATACCAGTAATTCACTTAACCCGCTAAAAAATTACGATAGTGAAGCTGCCAGGATATCAAGTTTAATTGTTCAACCATGGAGCGCATTGAAAATGATAAACATTGGGTATGATGCCGGAGATGGCGGTTCTTCCGGCATTCCTTTTGTTGCCGACCAACAGGTGTCAAAAATTCAAAATCTCGATCTTGTCAAAGAGTATCTTGAAATATGGTGTTCGTCTTATAATTTGATTGATACTTTAATATTTGATGATTTTGTTATGCTGGATACTGTTGAATGTTTTCTCTCACAAAATGTAAAACATGTATCGCTGAAAAACACCCCGGCACTTACGCGCCTTTGTCTTGAAGATAACGACCTGGCCACCCTTGACATATCAGGTTGTACAGGCTTAATGGATTTGCGGGGTGCGGTTAACAATTATTCAACAATAGAATTTTCTGAAAGCTGTGAAGAATTATGGCATATTTGTGTACGTGACAATCCTCAGATATCAAATGACACGATGTTTAAAAATGCAGAGAAATTTCCAAATCTTACGGAATTGTTTATCTGGAATACCAATCAGAAAGGAAGTTTTAATGCCCACAACTGTTTTATGAATTCATGGGTTACCATTATGGCTGACCGTAACCATTATACCGAATTGAATTTGAGCGGCGGAATCATTCAGGGCGATGGCGGTTCGTGGATTTCGTTTAACAACAATCATCTTGTAAGTGTTAATATAGAAGGATTCTCTGAAATATATCACCTCGAATTAAAAAATAATGATCTGGTATCCGATACAGTTGACAAAATTTTGTACCAGGCCGATCAGCTTGGTATTCATGGCAACCAGGACAGGATCATTTCTTTGCTCGGAAATGATGGCCCGTCAGCTTCCGGAATGGTTTATAAAAAAAATCTTGAAGATAAAGGATGGATCATTGAAGTGGAAAACGGTACGTTGGAAATTCCGGAAAATACGATCATGAACAGAAACAAAGCCAATATGCCTGAGGTTTTTCCAAACCCAGGTAATGGAATCGTTACGATCAGAACTCCCGGCCATTTTAAAGAATATGAATTGACCCTGGTAAATTCGTCAGGAGCAAAAGTTTATGATGGGGTCATCAATTCCGATACTTTCGATTTATCGCCTTACGGAAAGGGCATTTATTTTCTTTTGATTAAAAATGGACAGGACATAACAGGTAAAAAAGTTATTATTCATTGAAAATGATTCAGGGTTTAGGAGTTGGCCCCTTGATACAGGGGCCGTAATCCGGGAGGACGTGTTTTTTAATCCATAAGTATGAGTTTTTTTGTTGTACTTTGACTGGCTGTTTGAATATTGATCAGACATATCTTGCATGCCCCGAGTTCCGACCGGTGTATGCTTTCCCGGTATGTTCCCGGCATGGCATTTTTCTTCACGATGGTGCGCAGCACCCTGCCCGTAATATCCAGTATTTGCAGGGTCACATCCGTTGAAAATCCAATGGTGTATTCAATCACACCCGATTCAGAAAGCGGATTCGGATAGACGACGGCTTTCAGGTTATCCGCATTCTCAGCCAGGGGTTCATCGAAGCCGGTGATCTTATCATTCACAAAAGTGACTTTAAAAATACCTCCTTCGTTCGCCGCGATATTCAGTGTACGGGTACTTCCGTTAAAATGGTCAAACCGGGTTCCGTCCAGTTCCACGGCATCAATCCTGAGGAAATGATCTTCCATGGCGAGCGGATAGAGGCTAACGGTTTGAGGTTGATCACTCTTGTCAATGAAATAATACAGATCAACCGGTTCATCTTTATAAAACAGGTTCCCGTAGAGATAGGCATAATAGGCAAATTCCGTGGAATGATATCCTGCTTTCCAGTAAGTCCCTTTTGTTTCGTCCGATACATTGCCCTGCCTGTCGGTGATATTGTATACTTCCCCGTCTTCCTCGTCTACAAAATGCTCCATAAAGAAATCGATCGAACCATCGGCCACCTCCAGATATTTGTTCTTATCCTCTTCATCATCGCTGATGTAATAGTTCATGATCCCGCTGTTATAGGCCTGTTCCACATCCCACCACGATTTGAAGCCGGTGTTCACCTGTCCGCTCTCCCAGTTATAATCGGAGTATGGAGCACCAAAGAAATAATCATACCCCCCGTTATTGGTCATATTAAAGAACATAGTCTTTGCGGCTGTACGGTATTTTTCCTGCGGATTTACCAGGTAGGTGCGAGCCAGGCACCACGAGGTTTTGAACATATGACCGATAAACATGTCACCCCCGGTTTCCATTTCCCAGTCGCTGGTATAGGCTTCAGGAAATCCCATAACAGCATTCTCCATTCCGGCGACCAGATGTTCTTCCATGTTATCGGCCAGCTGTTCCAGCCTGTTTTGGAAGAACGGATCTCTGGTAAGAAGGAACATATAAAGCCCATGCGTGGTAATTCCGTCGACAGTAGGTGTAAATCCTTTCCCGCACGGGTTTCCCCAGTTGAGGTCAGCGGAGTTGTAATATCCGCTAAAACCGGGGCGATCATCCCACAGGGATTCATTGATCACATCCAGCGATTGTTTCAGTTTTTTCCAGTGCAGGTGTTCCTGGAAAGCCTTACCTTCCAGGTTTTCATTTTCAAAACGTGCTCCCCCGACAGCATCGGCCATGGCAATCATCCCAATTTTTGCATAGTGTTGTATAAATGACCATTTATAGGTGTTATATATATCATTGTCCAGCAGGTTACCGTCCCTGTCCACGCTGGAATACCAGCCTCCGTTGTTCTGGTCCCATAAATGATCATACATGAATTGCAGTGCTCCGTTGGCGTAAGACAGATAGGACGTGTCACCGCTTATCATAAATGCCCTGGCAAACGCATAGGCATTCCTCGACTGGCTGAGCAATGCTTTTCGCTCATTCAGGGGATCACCCTTGTCGCCCACGTTGGTATAAAATCCCCCCTGCTCACGGTCGTATGCTGTTTTCCAGAAATCAGCCCACCGGGTTATATTGGGTTTATTCAGACCAGGATCCAGGAGATATGCGCTTTTGACCGTATACGGTCCTGTTGGCTGAGGATCTGCCTGGGTAACGGTGACGGTCCAGTCCTGTGCCAGGGTGTCTTCGTTGGTATAATTAATATACTGCACGGTCAGGGTGACCGGATGGGTATAATCAATCCTGTCGCCGCTATAAATATAAGATTCATTGATCAGGAAATCCACTTCAGATAACTGGATAAACTCGGTTAAAATATCACTCAATGCCTGGGTATTCTCTACGAGAACTTGTATGGTATGATTCTCATGATCGATTTCGGCCGGCTTCAATTGATTCTTTAACCTGAAATCCATAACCTGGGTCGGATGGTAAATCGACCAGAGGATATTCTTATTGTCCCGGTTTGTCCACCCGATATGATACGTTTTGCCGGCTTCCAATGCCAGTACCTGCCCGTATGCTCCCATTTGGGTGCAGGCTGCTTCGCCGTAATAAACAGGTTCGCACGCGCAATCGAGTTTAACGGTAATTTCCGGATAATTATCTTCTTCCAGCAAAGCAGCACTTCCCGTCACCACATACTCATCTTCAGCCGGTGTATAATGATACCAGCTGAAGCTGCGATCGGCGGGAATCGCGTACAGGATATCTCTTTCACACGACTTACTGTTTTCGCACACATCTCCTTCCTGAAAAGCCCTGCTTTGCACACACCAGCGGGCAGATGCAGCGGCGTTTGAATAGAGAATTTCAATATAGTAAGTTCTGCCTGCATGGGCCGGAAATTCCAGTTTCATGCCGTCCCTGCAGTTCGAATGGTAAATGATGTATTTCGGCTGATAATAGTTCTGCTGCCCTACCGAATCTTCAAAAACCTTCATCACGCTTAAAGCATACGGGTCATTTCCGAGCCCGCAACCGGAGAGAAGGATCATTTCATCGTTTTCGGCTACAAGCCTGTACCATAGGGATGATAAACCATTCACAGGCTCGTAATATAAGGTATCGTCCATCGATATATCGACAGGAACCTGGTAAAATTCCCCGGGTTCGGGATCACTCTCATGGATGTCCCAGGAAAAATCAGCATAACTTTCACCATCGATAAACAGTGAGTAAAGTCTTCCGGAATCAGAATAAAAGCTATATGAATAATTTTGATTTATATATTGATCATCACAAGCGTTGTTAATTATGAATGAAATGAACGGAAGATATTCATCACATTTGCCTTCCCGTATCGAAAGATTTGTAATGATTGTATCAGGCACGTTACACATGCTAACCGTGGTTTTCCCGGTCCTTTTTGACAGGAAGGAATAGAACAGGCTGGACATAAGACCCGAATGAAATGTATTGGTCCCGGTATTCGCGACCAAAGCCGTTTCACACCTGTCACCAGCAATCGCGGGTTCTTCGGTGATCTGCCAGTCCATTTCCAGGGAACCCTGAGCCATGCAATCGAAGTATATTTTATATGTTATACCCGATGTTGCATTAAATGCAATCGTACGCGTATTAATATAAGAAGGACTGATCTGGCCCGTATTGCAATCCGGATACACACCTATAAAACACACCTGACTGGTTGGAGATATATCGACATTTGCATGAATTACCGCGTTGCCGGTTGCTTTAGCCGTATATTCATACCATAAAGGCCTGTACTTTTCCAGGGTAACATGCATCGTGTCCTCACTGACCGCAATGGGTATTTCACAAAACCGCCCTGCTTCAGGGATGGTTTTCACAAGATACCAGGGAAAGGTTTCATCCACCCCTTCGGATAATACCTGCCATTGGATGATGTATGGAATGGCTGAATCAACTTTTACGGTCAGCTGGGATTGGGTTTCGCAATAATCATCATTGTATGCAATGGCATACCATAAACTCGTACTGTCAAAAACAGAAACATAAGTATCTGATTCCGTCTGGCCACAGTTTCCGATGCTGACAAAGCCATTAAAACCGGGGGTGAACGAATAATACTGCATGTTCATTTTTGCGTCGGCCACGTTGTTGGAATCCAGGGTGGCCGGTGTGGCGGTTTCAGGAGTCATGCCTCCCTGGCCTGAAACAGCCGGAGAAACAGCAAAAAAGAGCACAATGCCCGTAAGAATGTGTAATATTTTTTTCATGATTACTGTAGATCTGATTTGATAACTATTAATGGATTCTTTATTTCTTATTGAAATTTTGTAACAATATTATTCAATATTAAAGCCCGGTCTGATTCCAAACTGAACCCCACACTGAGTTATCAATGATAGAGTTCGGTCCGAACCCTGATAGGTGATTAACCAGCCAACAGCAGTATCCTTCTTGCAGAACTGCAGATCCTTGATTTCATCCAGTGAAAAAGGCTGAACCTCAACATCCAGCGGATACTTTTCCAGCCTGTCCTGCAGGTATTGATGCACTTTTGTAATATCATCAAGCAAATGATATCTCGATTGCATAGCATCTGTTTTTCCATTGATGGTTATCGGTTTTTCGCCACTTAATTCCCTGATAGTCTGTTCAAGGCTGTCCTTGTTTACGGAGTTGATTAATTGCATGACATCAAAATGACCGGTCTGGGCAAAAATCAAAAACGGAATAACTGTAAGGAATGTAAATAAAATACTCTTTTTCATGTTTAATAATAATATTTAGGGGATTTTAAAAAATAAATCAATTTCATTCATCCATCACACAACGGACAGATAAGCCAAGTATCTTATGGAGATAGTATCTGATTGTTGAGCTGCTTGAGTTCTTAATGGACTGGCTCCAGGTGTAATTGGCATCGTATACTGTAGCAGACCACCAGGTACCGTATCTGTTAATCTCAGTGAATATATCCAGAGAATGCTTGCCTCCGGGCAGGGCTTTAAAGCCCGATTCGTTGGTTGCCCCGGTGTTTGGGCTGTCCCAATGGGTGGTCCCGGTTTCTTTCAGCTTACCACCCGCAATGGCTGTGTCACCCAAAAAAGTTATTAGCTCTGTCCATTCGGTATCAGAGGGTAAATGCCAGCCGCTCGGGCACACTCCCTGCACTCCGCTCGGGTTTGCACTGCTGCTTGCAGCACCTGCCATGGCGGCGGGCCAGTTATACAATACACCATAGGTACTGTAATTGGCCCGGGTTTTTGCTGCATTTACATCCGTGCCGTCATAACCATATACATAATAGTAAGGTGTTGTAATAGAGTATGTGACAGGGCCAGCAACAGCCGGTAAATATTTCAGGTTCTCTGCCATCCATACCTGGGCGCCTATTTTAACTGCTTTATAATGGTTCCCGTCCCTTGAGTCGGTAAAACCGTGATACAGTATGTCATTTGCTTCCAAAGCTTCAATTCTTGTTAATAAAGCATCAACATAGGCTTTTGTTGCAGCATCCTGGGCATTCACGGGATCGGCGAGGTTGGTTATGTTTTGTGAATTTGCTCCCATGGTTAAATCGCTTAAGGCAACTGGCTGGTTGATCAAATCATTATAATCTCCGCTAAAGCCATTGCCCGATGTTTTTGCATATAATGCATAAGGCACGCTCAGCAGCTGGCTCGTGCCTGTTATCGTGTAGCTTGTGCCACCCGAGGGATCGCATTCGGTTTTTATGTAATAGGTGCCGCCGGCCCAGTTTATGGAACCGAAACTGCCTCCACCGATCTCCATGCTTGCCAGTCCGTTGGCATTGGTGGTGGGGGTGAGGGTTTGGGTAAATACAGCAGTTCCGCTTTCCGATCCCTGCACGATGCTTAGCCGCATGCGCACCTGCTGGTTTGTTACAAGCTGGCCGGAGCTGTTACGGATTACTGCCTGGTAGCTTATTTTTTCGGGACTTTGTGACCAAAGAGACGTGATGATGAAAAGATTGATAAGCGCAAGCATTATTTTTTTCATGACCTTTATTCTTTAATGATTTTAAATGTTTTTACTTCGTTATCAGCACGGACTTTTAAATAATAGATTCCTGCAGGCAGCGGGCCAAGGTCGATCTTAATCAGACGTTCATCCTTTGTTATTCTGGCTTCAATGAGCTTACCATATAAATCGTAAAGGGTGACCGTGATCTCATCATAACGTCCATTGTCCTGAAATATAATGTTCACAGATTCCCTCGTCGGGACCGGATAGACGCGGAACAGATCGCAACCGAATTCTTCCGTTGCACTCCCCTGGTTCACGGTTAACTGAAAGGTGTCATTCACCGCGTTGTTGTATTTATCGGTCACCGTCACTACCATCGCCATAGTTCCGATATCTGTATCTCCCGGTATTCCTGAAAATGTCAGTGTCTGATCATGAAAGGCAAGCCATGCCGGAAGTTGTCCATTTCCGGTCAGCGCGGCGCTGTATATGAGCGTATCGCCGGGATCGGCATCGGTAAAACTGTTGGCCGGTATCGCATAGGTAAAGTTTTCACCAATACAGGCCGCAGTGTCTGACAAGGGAATTGCCACCACCGGCGGATGGTTATCCGCCACAAACAGGGAAAAAGTATCGATGACATATCCACCCCGGTTATCTTCCACCTTAACGGTTATTTCAGCGCTTCCCGACCAGTTGGCAGCCGGAACCAGGTCATAGGTTGAACCGGATGTATGGCCGCTCAGGTTTTCAACGGTGACATTCCCGTCACCGGAAAGAATGGTGATGGTATGTGTATCCGTTTTATCGACATCACTGAAGATTACGCCGACAGTTTTACTTGTGGCAATATCTGTATATTGATCCGGCGTGAATTCAATCAGGGGTTTCCTGTTGGCCGGAAATCCCTGGAATTCATAGGCACCAATATCGACATTGGCCAATAAACCAGGGTAGATCCTCTGGTTGCCATTCAGGTCAACCACCGGAAGATCAGTAACGAGCCTTCCGGCATTGATACAATAGGAACTATCGGTTACCTTATAATCGTTATATAAGGTGTCTGCAAAAAATGGGTTGGCATCAAAGGTGTTCAGGCATACAATATCATTTTCTACAGGTTCAGTACTCCTGATTCCTTCTTCACCTCCCTGCAGGATACAGTTATACAGAGCCAAATAGAAGGCTTCCGGGTTAAAATAGATCTGCCCGGGCATCCCTTTAATTTTGTTGTAATAAAAAATATTGTTGGTATTGATTACCCTGGAATATCTTCCCATGTATATTGCGCCACCATGAACATCCGCATTATTCATGACAATGGTGTTGTTCATCATTTTTCCCACGGCTTCAGAAAATGAAATGGCCCCTCCGCTCTGTGAAGCATTATTCCGGTATATCAGGTTATTGGTCAGATCAAAGGTATTGCAGCCTGCAAAAAACATGGCACCGCCATTGATCGCATTGTTATCATAGAAATAATTATGTGAAATTACCGGATTTATATCGCTGGCATAAATGGCTCCTCCGATATCGGCCGTGTTGGAAAAAAACAGATTATACCGGATGGTGGGCATCATGTCATACGAATAATCGATACCTTCAACGGCCAAAGCACCACCGTTGTACAATGCCCTGTTTTGTTCAAATACAGACAATTCTACTATTGGATTTGAATGATGTATATCCAATGCACCTCCAACACTGCTCGAACAATTCTTAAAATGGCATTTCGAAATGTAAACCTTGTCGGTTATGACAACCATATGCTGGCTGTATTCGAACATACACCGTATGAGTTTTGATGGTTCCTGGCTGGCCGTATTATTATAAAAATGAATATTTTTCCAATAATTATTTGGATGAATGGTTGATTCGTTGACGGATGTGAATTTTATACTGTCGGAATCATCACCCACGGCATTAAGGGTTCCATACACATCGATCTGGCCTGAAGGATAGCCGGCAACAACCGTATTCGGCATGATGGTGAGCACGATTCCTTCGGGTACCTTTACGTTGCAGGTAACAAATATGGTGTCCGCATCCCAGGTGGTGTTTTCGGTTAATTCCCCGCACACATTGTTGCTGACTTCTACCGTGTACAGGCATGAATCTGAAAATCCCCGGCTGTCTGTTACCTTTACAGTTACGGTTGAAGAGCCTTTCCATCCCGTTTCAGGAACCAGGTCATACGCAGAGCCGGAAACATCGCCGGAAAGGTTCTGAACTTTCATTTCGGGCGTGTCTGATTCAACGGATAGGGTGTGTGTGTCGCCTGCATCCGTGTCGAGGAAATCGACGCTCAGCTTCCTTGTCTGTGAAATCAGCATATGGATGTCTGACATTTCGTATAAAACGGGCGGCCTGTTAACCGGGTCACCGGCAAATTCTATTGCCCCTATATCAATTCTGTCGGTGGTCCCGTCGTATATCCTAGGATTACCTGCATAATCATACAAGGGAAGGTTCATCCCTGCTGTATCGGGACTTCCTGCATCGATACATACCGAACTGTCGCTCAGGGTGAAATCATTGTTTGCAAAATCCCTGAAGTACGGATTCAGACCGATAATTTTATCACGGGGATTGACATAGGGAATGTCGGACTCAAAAGAGATTCCCTCTTTTCCACCTTCAATCAGACAATGGTATATTCTCACGGGTACCGGCATTTGAGTAACATTAACCTGGCTTTCAGCCAATGGAGAGCCATTGCCGTATATAATATTGTTCATCAGCACCGCGGCACTGTCAATTTGTATTTCAATTCCGCTGCCTTTGCCATTTCCCCTGTTCTTACAAATGGTATTGTTGGCAACCAGTCCACCTGCCTTGTACAGGAAAATTCCCCTGTTGTTTAGCATAATCACATTGTTCAGCACTTTAAAACTGCCATTATTAAGATGTATCCCCGAACGGCCGTTATTTTCGATCAGGTTGTTGTTGATATATGAACATAGATATCCCCGGATTCCGCCACCGCCATTACTCCTGATAATGTTGTTCCGGATGGTATCGCAGGTGGAATATATTGCCTCATTGCTATTTATGGAAAGATTGTTTTCTAACAGGTTTCCCTCTATGACCGATCCGGTATTGGAACTGGCAGATGAATAGATCCCGTTTCCTCCCTGGAGTGACTGGTTATCGCTTATGACATTGTTCGCGATTCTGCTTCCCATTCCGTCGGTGTAGATGCCCCCGCCCATTCTGTCGGTGGTATTATGACTGATAATGCAGTTTTCGATGGATATGGATTCCCCGTACATGCAGATCCCCCCTCCAATGCCATTGTTGTAGTTATGGTGGATGAAACACCCTGATACCCGTATTGCGTTTTTATAGGAATTTTGAATATTTAAACCACCGGCCTTTGAATAGCGGATTTCGCAATACTGCAAAACAGAGGTGTCCTGTCCGCTTTCCGGGTTCAGTTTTATTCCTGTCCAGATGCTGTCAGGCGCCGTGAACAATATGGAGTCATTCATATTTCCAAGGGCTTTCAAAGCGCCATTCACGGTTAAGCTATACGGCCCATGGAATATCACTTTTGTCCCCGCGGTAATGGTAAGGATTGCGCCTGCCTTCACGGTGACGTCACAAGTGACATCCACGGTATCCCTGTCCCATGTTATGTCTTCCTCAATAGCCCCGCATGCGGAAGTTACCACATGGAGGGTATAGAAAATGCTGTCGCGCAAACCCCCATTGTCCTCAACGACGACGGATACAACGGCATCGCCCGAATAACCGGATGCTGCAACCAATGAATAAACCGAACCCGTGGTGTCACCCGACAGATCCTGAATGGTTACCTGCGGATTATGGCTGATAACCGTGATCGTGTGGGTATCGGATTCATCCGCGTCGTAGAAGTTGACCTTCCCGGTGACCGCTAAACCAAGCATCGCGGTCTTGTCTTCCGTTTTTTCTATTTCCGGTTTCCGGTTTGTTGGAATACCCTGGTATTCGTAAGCTCCGATATCAGGAAGGAAGGCATCATAGATCCTGTCGTTCCCGTCCATATCGACATTCCCCAGGCCTGCCAGGGACGCATCGGCAATTCCTTTATCGATGCATGGTGAAGATGACAAAAGGTGAAAATCACTGTTCAGCGTATCCGCAAATTGAGGATCGCCATAATAAATGTTTTCCTTGTTCACGGATAATCCGGTTGTCAGGATTTTACTGTTTCTTTCATCCAGGATGCAATTTGAAATTTCGCAATGATCCTGGGATGAAGCTTCAATGGTGTTATCTCTCAACACGTTGCTCCAGAAGATGCTGTTCTTAATCAGGGTGTTACCACCATAATTGTTGCTAACTACAGCCAATGTCATTGCATTGCGGAAGAAATTGCTGTTGCACACTACCAGATCGGAATGAATCATATAAATGGTGGCATACGTTGATTCATTGTCATAGAAAAGGCAATTTCCAACATAGAGTTTTACTTTATCGCCTTCGATGATGGCTTTGTTTCCCGGATAAAACTTTCTGGAGCCATTGTTCCTGAATATGCAATTGACAAAGCCGGCTTCTGACGCCTCGTACATTTCAACAGCACTCTTGTCTTTCGCAAATTCGAAAATACAGTGGTCAAAGACCGACTTCTCACGGTTATTGGCGAGGATAATTCCGCCCCATCCGGAATGCGTTTTATTCCAATACCCGGTTGTGTCGGATACGGTAAACCGGATTTTTTCAGCAGCTGTCCCGTTGGCATGGATAATACCGGCAATCGTTACCGAGTAATTGCCTTTGAAAAGAACGCAGGTCCCCGGATGGATTTCCAGGGTGGCATTGGCTGCCACCTGGAAACTGCTGCCTATGTATACCGTATCTTTATCCCAGGTTGTGTTTTCGGTTATTGAATAATTGACCGTATCATTCACAACAACCGAAAAAGTATCGGTATCCAGTGCTCCATTATGATCGGCGACCGACAGGATGATCCGGGCCATACCGCTCCAGCCGGTTAACGGACTGACCGTATAGGTGGCATTGTTCGTCTGGGATGTAAGGGCTCCGAGATGGATATTCGGATTATCGGTGGTGACCGATAAGGTATGCGTATCGGATTCATCCGGGTCCTGAAACGTGAAGTTCATCTCCGCGGAGGAGGATACGAACAGGTATTTTGTTCCCGGCCTGATGATGCAGGGGGGACGGTTGGCCGTAACATCTCCTTGATATTCATAAGCACCGATATCAATTCTATCGACCGTACCGTCATAAATGCGCGGGTTTCCGGCCAGGTCTGAAGGAAATAAGGCCATAATAGCCGCAGGCAGATCATTCCCTGAATTGACAGCGCAGGAGTTACCGGCTGAAAAATAGCTGGCTGTATCCGCAAAAACCGGTTCCATATAGATTACTTCATCATAGCTGACAACGCTGTTATACAGCTCAACACTATTATACTTGTCTTTTATGATGCAATTTTTAAATGATGTATGGTCGGAATTGTATATATCGATTATTTGCGGTGAATAGGGACCCGGAACGCCTGTGATGATGGTATTCTGAAAATCCGCCAGTCCATGTTCAACACCGACGATTTTTTCCATCCATCTTGTTTTAACCCTGCTTTCTACAATGGTATTGTTATATACCTTTACCGTATCGTTGGCTGTGTTTGTACTTCTTATCATCAGGCCGGTACCGTTGTCGGCAATAAGATTATTGATAACCAGTGCACCGGACCTGTAAATATTGATTCCACCGTAATGATCGCTTTCATTATCCCGGATGATACAGTTCCGGATGATTCCGTCGGCTTCATCTGCCCAATAAATACCTCCGTTGCTGTATCCGAAGCATTTTGAGATCGTGCATTTGCTGATGATGGCATAACGGTTATAAACACTTAAAGCACCCTTCGTCTCATAAGTAAACTGGGCCTGGTTACTGAATACATAATGAATGATACAGTTCTCCATCCGGATGGTATCCTTTAGGGTTCCTCTGATGGTAATGCCATCCCAACCTTTTGTGCAGTCGGTTTTAACTTCAGTCGTGTCAGCAGAGGTAAAACAGATCTTTTCGGCATCGGTTCCGACAGCCGATAAACTGCCTTCAACAGTCAATCCGGCAAAAGTTGCGAACTGAAGATGAGCCCCCGGTTCTATGATTAAGGTGTCACCCAAGGGTACGATAACGTCCCTGAACAGGATATAGGGTGAAGCTGCCTTTGTTAAGGTTCCTTTTATTTCACTGTCATAGATTACGGTCTGGGAATAAACGGAATTCAGCAGGCAGAATGCTCCAAACATCATTGCAGCGAGTACAATTTTTTTCATAAGAATGGATTTAACGGTGTACATGATAAAATTTTACTTATAATTGCTTTTCATCTTAATGGTTAATAGTGTCAGGTGAAAACAGGGCGGTATTTAGCTACGCTATTCATCATGAAGAGGACGCTGGTGGCGTTTCCTGATCTGACACTGTCCCGGTTGTTTTTTTGTGGCATTTATGTAAGACAATGTATTTCTTTCTGTTAAGGGTTTTGCTGGCAGTAGTTGTATCATATGATAAAGTGAACAATGAACAGGTTAAAATTTTTAGGATTTGAATTTTTTGCAATGATACGATGATCAACCAAGCGCGTTCATTTTATCTCTATTGATTTTATTTCAAATGTTGTTTGATTTCTTTCAACTGTCAGAAAAGATCAATATGGGAACAGGTTTCTGTGTTCATAATCCGATCGGATATTGATGATTATTTATGCATCCGGAAATGGATCAGAAAGGGCTTCATCATGTTTCGTGTAACCCGGAAACCATTATAATATCATTCATGAGACATAGAACAGAATTATGAATTGTCTTTCGTATAAGAAGCTGTTAATATTTTTTATATCAGGGGCATGTTGTATGTTGTTTTTTTCATGCAATCATGCTGATAAGAAGCTGATGCCTCTTGCTGTGAACGGGGTGCTTGACCTGAGGAACTGGAATTTTGAAACAAATGGAATGGTCACCCTGAAAGGTCCCTGGAAATATGAATGGATGGGGGAGTCTGACGGGGATCGGGAGCCGGTTTTGCCCGGCACAAATCCGGGCTTTCTTGCGGTACCCACGACATGGAAACAGGCGTTCGGGTCATCTTATGGAACCGGATGGTTAAGGCTGAAAGTCATTGTTCCCGCCGGCATTCCTTTGCGCCTTTCCCTCAGAAACACCCTGGGAGCGGCTGCAGTATACTGCAATGGAGAGAAGATTCTGTCCGTGGGCATTGCCGGAAGTTCACGAAAGGAATATTACCCGGAAAGGGCGACAAGAAGTGTTCTGCTTCCTGCCGGCGATACCTTAAACCTGGCATGGATAGTTTCGAATTTTGATGACCGGTTAGGCGGGCCAAGACATGCCATGTGCATTGGCAGGGATGAGGATTGCCTTAGCATCCGGGCCAAAGCAGATTTCAGGCGCGCTTTTATCTTTGGCGTGATTTTTATAATGTCGTTGTATCATATCCTTTTATGGTACAGGAGGCGCAACGATTTTGCCAGCCTTTTTTTCGGTTTGTTTTGTTTTATCATGTTGATACGGCATTTTGCAACCGATATGGTCCATTCCTCTTTCATTTACTCCCTGGGGTATTTCCGTGCGCTCTATAAAACAGAGTATCTGACCCTGCCGTTCGGTTGCTCTTTTTTTGTGCTTTTCATTGCCCGGTTGTTTCCTTCTGATGTTTCAACGAAGTCTCTCCGTTTCATCCTTGCCCTGAGTGCCATCCTTTCCTTCTTTGCTCTTGTCACCGGTCCGAGGTTATTCACTGCAGCCCTCCCGCTGTATGAATTAACCGCGGGCATAACGCTTGTGATTTGTTTTGTTGCTTTGTTTAAAGCCCTGGTAAATCAGAGAGCTTATTCAAAATTGTTGCTGGCAGGTTTTATCATCCTGAGCATCTCGGTAGGATATGAAATGTTCATTACCCACTCACCCAGCGACAGTCGTTTTATAATCTCTGCCGGACTTGTATTGTTTATTTTTATTCAGTCAATCATTCTTTCCTTCAAGTTTGCCGATGCGTATCATACCGCCGAGCATTTAACCCGGCATCTGAAAGAAGAGGTGGATCTTAAAACAAAAGATATCCGTCAGAAATCATCCGAACTGGAAAAAGTGAACCTGGAACTGAAAAAAGCAGATGAATACAAAACACGTTTTTTTCAGAATGTGACTCATGAATTCAAAACGCCCCTGACCCTGATTGCCGGTCCTGTTCAATCGATCCTGAAAGGAAAGTATGGGCTGATAAGCGACAGCTTGCGTAAACAACTTGATATGGTAATGCAAAACGGGCTCAATACCATAAAACTGGTGAACCAGTTGCTTGAGCTTGCCCGATCAGATGTAAAACAAAGCAGGCTTAAGCTGTCAAAATGCAATATTAACGATACGCTGAAGATTATCCTCGCTCATTTTGAATCGCTGGCTGTGCAGAATAGAATAACCCTTTCCTTTGTAGCAGAGAATGCTGCTGATTTGTATTCCTACATCGACGCGGATAAATTTGAACGGATCTTTTATAATTTGCTGTCCAATTCTTTCAAGTTCACCGGTGAGAACGGGGAGGTGAAGGTGACGCTTGCCTGCAGTCACCCCGGTGAAAACAAGAGGTTTCAGATCAGGGTAACGGATTCCGGGAAAGGAATTAAAAAAGAAGATATGCCCTTCATCTTCGACCGTTTTTTTAAGGCTTACGATGCTGAAAACACAGGCAGACAGGGAACAGGATTAGGCCTTGCGCTGGTGAAAGAATACGTTTTGCTTCACGGTGCATCCATTGATGTTGAGAGCTCACCCGGCAAGGGGACCGGATTCACTTTGCTGTTTCCGCTGCTTGAAAACAAAGAAGATGTTAAAAGCTGCCTTGCTGAAAGCCCGGCAATGATTACGTTTATAGATGAGGGAGAAACTGTTCATCCGGAAAGCGAAGAGATTGACAGTTTTGTGCACCAGGCAGCAAAACAGGATGGGCTGAAGCCGGAGCCATCAGGTGATAACATCGGGGAAGAAAACAGAAAAGAAAACACCATCCTTGTCGTGGAGGACAACAGTGATATGAGGTCTTATATAAGAGAGATCCTGAAGGATGACTACCATGTATTGGAGGCAAAAGACGGGGAAGAAGGTTTTCAGGCCGTGCTGGACCAAATGCCCGATCTGATCGTGAGCGATGTTATGATGCCTGAAGTGGATGGCATTCAGTTTTGCAAAAAAATTAAAACCGACATCAGAACGGAGCATATTCCATTTATCTTGCTGACAGCCCGTTCATCTTGCACGGATAACATTGAGGGTTTTATAACCGGTGCCGATGATTACATAACGAAGCCCTTCAGCAGGGATTTGCTGCTGGTGCGCATCCGGAATCTCATCGTATCCAGGATCAAATTCAGAGAGCATTACCGGGTGAGGTTTCTTTCAGAACCGGAATATGTGCAGGTGGAATCGAAGGTTGAAAAATTCATAAGCAAGGCCATTCACGCTGTGGAAATGCACATTGCTGATCCGCAATACAACGTGGAGCAATTTGCAGGGGAGTTAGGCATCAGTCCGGTTCAGCTATACAGAAAGCTTACCAGTTTAATTGGCCAGTCGCCTGCTGAATTTATCAGGATGGTGCGTTTAAAACGTGCGGCTAAAATGCTCGAGGAATCCATTGAAAAAGATATTAATGTGTCGGAAGTAGCATATAGCCTCGGTTTTGCGAA
Source organism: Bacteroidales bacterium (assembly GCA_016934055.1). Classification (GTDB taxonomy): domain Bacteria; phylum Bacteroidota; class Bacteroidia; order Bacteroidales; family UBA10428; genus UBA5072. The sequence goes on from JAFGTR010000067.1 coordinate 17,012, forward strand.
TCATTCCCATTTTTCGCAATTGTTTAAGAAGCAATTTGGCATTTCTCCGACCGATTATGCCAGGAAGTATCAATAGGTGGCGGGCATCAGGTCTTTCTATAAGTTCAGGCAAAAGCATGGACCAGTGAGGAAAAAACGCACGAACAGGGATTCAATCAGGTACTGCCGCCCGCTGAAGCCCCACACTGATTGACGGTTGCACCTACGAGTGTTCGAAACATCTTCATATGAACAATTTTTTAATAATTTTTATAAATAAATGCATTTATGAGATCCTGAACCAAGTTCAGGATGATGATATAGGGGTCGGACCGAATTAAGAATAATGTTATCAGGGATTTAAACTGATTTTGTGATAAAAAATGAGCCTTAGAGCCATGTTTTTGATGGCAAAAACATAACTTTAAGGTGAAATTATTGTAGTTATGGCAAGAGCAAACAGGTATTTTGTTTCCGGCAATATTTGGCATATTACCCATCGGTGTTAAAAATTTTTAATATCAGGGAGTAGTGCTGAAAACCGCACCCAGTGTGGGTCTTTTACTTGTTCTTTTTATACAGGGTTATCAACTCATCCGACTCTAATCCCATGTCTCCCAACTGCCGCAAGTTTAACGAAGTGTAACTTGTGGTCATACTATTAACAGAAACCATAGCATATCTGTTTTGGGGTCGGACCGAACACTAATGAAAGCCACAAGTTACGTTACGGAGTACCGGAACTAAACTTACGGCAGTGGGGGAACAATAGCGAACACACACTCCTAACCCCTCTCAAGAGGGGAACAAATATTACTTATTGGCAGAGGAATTTTAATGAGTTATTTATATAGCCAACATGTATGATTAGTAAAAATGCTCACTTCTATTATCGAAGAAAGCGACAAGTTCAATAGTATTATCTTTGATTTGATAGACTAAAGAAGTCTGGGGCGTAATAACACAGCGTCTCAGGCTTTTTTGTTTATTGGAAGGTGGGCAAAGGCGTTTTTGTGTTTTCAGTTTTTCAATAAGGCTTTCAACTTTGGCTTCAAAGTCTTCGGTTTCTTTAATAGTCCAACGGTCAAGAATTTGACTTAAGGTTTTCAGGTATGTTTCTTCGGCTAAAGGAGACCAGGAGATGAGATATTCTTTCATTTTCTGCCGAGTAATTTATCCACTTTCTGTTTTACTTCTTCATGTGGTATCCCTTCACCGTTTTCAAGTTGCTGCATACCAATGTTAATGGCTTCTTTTTCCTGGTCAGAAATCGTGTCCCACCAATCAACGTTTTTACTTTTAAGGGTTGTAAAATAAGCCTGAACCTTGCTGAGGATGCTTTCGTCATCGGTCTCAACAATAAGCTTATGTAAATAATTTTTTATTTCGGCTATACTTGTGTTCATAAGAATAAGTTTTAAATACCGTAAGCCTGTTTGGCTTTATAATCCCTTAAAAAGGCATCCATAAGAGTAAAAAAATGGTTTTTGTTCTCTCTATCGGGTAATTGGATATCATGAATCCTTTTTACAAAGCCATTATCCATTATTAAATTGGTATTGCCTGCCAAATAATCGAGAGATACCTCTAAAGCTTCGGCAATTTGCGATGCCATCTTAATAGAGGGTTTTACTTCGACACTTTCGTATATTCCGATTACCGCCCCATGCACACCAATTTTTTTTTGCCAGTGCATTTTGCGAAATCTTTTTCTCTTTTCGGACTTCGCCAAGCCTGTTTCCAAAAGTTGTTGACTTTAATAATGTAGTAAAAACAACAGTTAAACCAACTTTTTAACAAAAATACAAAACATAAATGTATTAATCACATTATAAAAACCTTGCTTCAGAAAGATTTATTTTTTATGGTTGCAACAGAAATGTAGTGAATAAAATGTTTTCGTATAGTTCGTATAGCGCGTATAGGGGTCGGACCGAGCTTTTATATAGAATATAATTGTTGTGTAAAATATTTATCAAACTTATGGTTGGGCAAATAGTTCATTGATAAGCTGACGATCGTCCAAGTTCGTTTAACGAACGGGCAGGCCCTGCGATGATGTTTTCTCCATATTGTTGTTTTGCTACAAACAGTACGCTCCTA
>JAFGTR010000068.1 GCA_016934055.1 Bacteroidales bacterium
CCAGAAGCCCAGAAGCCCAGAAGACCAGAAGCCCAGAAGCCCAGAAGACCAGAAGACCAATATACAATACCCTTCCCCTATTTCAGTCCCAGACTTTTCAGGGCTGCCAGAAAGTTAGCGCTGATTTTTTCTTTGTCAAGTAATGATTCAGAAGATTCTTCAATGGCGTATGGAAGGATAAAACAAAATCGTGCCCCGGTAGAATAGGATGTGTCGAGCCATATTTTGCCGCCCAGGCATTCTGTAATTCCTTTAGATATAGCAAGGCCAAGACCGTTGCCACCGAAATTCCGTTTAAAAATTTCTTCGCTTTGTGTGAAGCGCTCGAATATTTTTTCCCGTAATTCCTCTTTAACACCTATTCCGGTATCTTCAACGAAGAATTCAATGACATTATCATTAATGGAGTAGCCAAATTTAACAGTGCCGGACCCGGTGAACTTTATGGCATTTCTAATCAGGTTATTGAGTATTTGCTGTAACCTTCCCGGATCAGTATAAAACAGGTCTTCTCCGTCAGGTCTGTCATTTGAATATGTGATCGTAAGATTTTCGCGGTTTTCAGTTTTTTTATAAGCTGTGAAAAAATCAAGGGTATCTTTCATTAAAACATTCAGCCTGAAAGGCACTTTGTGTATTTTTATCTGGTTTGATTCAATCATTGATATATCCAGTATATCGTCGATGATCTTTAGCAGTTGCTGTCCGCTTTGATGAATGATCTCAATGTAATGGCTGTTCTTGTCTTCTGGTTTGATCTGGCTTTTAATGAGATCACTGAATCCAAGGATACCATTCAAAGGTGTCCGGATTTCATGTGACATGCTGGCCAGGAAAAGGGTTTTCAGTCTGTCTGCTTCTTCAGCCCTGACCAATGCATTCTTTAATTCTTTCTCAAACCGGATGCGAACCTCGATTTCATTCTTCAGCTGAATGTTCGTTGCTGAGAGTTCCGCAGTTCTTTCTTTCACCTTTTGATCCAGTGTTTTGTTGGCTATTTCAAGCTGATGTTTACTGATATAGTTTTTTAAACGCGTGTCGTAAAGTATTCTTGAAGTGATATAGGCGATTATGATAAGAATAAAAACAGTATAATACTGATTAACCACAGATAATATGGGTATTTGCATATAGAATAAAGCTAACGCTAAACCCAAAAGACTTACCAGCAAGGCGCTCAGAAATACCGCTCCTGGTAATATGAAAAGTGTAGCGGCTGAAAAAACACCGATCAGGTATGTTGGCAGGCCGCTGGCAGTGCCTGTCTCAATTCCTGCAATGGCAGCTGACCAGAACAGATGGGAAAAAACATAGAAGATAATTATGACTTTATGATATGTTCTGACTTCTTCCGGTACCTGTGGCCGAAGGAAATAACTGACATATAAAATCAGAAGGGTTACAATGCCCAGGAAAATATCAAGATACCGAAAGGCAATAAGCTGCTGGTGACTCCAAATACGGATAATAACAAAATCGGAGGTGATCTGCAATACTACAAGTACAAGAAGGAAAAGTGACCAGAAACGAAGCCGGTAAAAGTTAAGAATAGAAGCATCCAGTGAAAAATCTTGAGCATAAGATTGTTTCAGCTTACGGAAATCCTTATCAACAGGCAAATTAAAGTATTTTTTTAGTTTTCCCGATAACATTTTCGGTGGTGGGTATGAATTTCTAAATTACAAAATGTATATGATATATAAAGTTTTAAACGGAAAAATATCAATAGGGTTTGGAAATAGGTCCACAGAATCGGGAACATTTAATCAGTGATTCCTGAAGAAGTTGATCACAGCCTGTTGGTAAATAATTCAACTATTCCGAAATTAATAAGAATATGGAATTCCTACTTTTTATTCACATTAATTAATTTTTTTTCGTTTTTTGGTAAACATTTTTTTAATATGTTTGTATATTCATTTGTGGATAAATTAATTATCGGAAATTTTTATTGATGGATAAACGTACTTTTATTAAGACAGGCGTGTTGAGTGCTGCAGGATTGGTTGTATCCTCAATGACAGTTAAAGGTGTTACATCGGGAATACTCAAAAAGAGTAGAAGAAGAAAAAGAACTGAGTTCATTCAACCAAAGCTTCCTTATGCTTTCAATGCCCTTGAGCCGCATATAGACAGGCACACCATGGAGCTTCATTATAATATGCACCATGCATCTTATACACAAAAATTCAATGAGGCAGCGAAAGAACTTGGTATTGTTGAAAAACCTATAAGGCATATTTTAGCCGGTGTATCAAAATATCCTGAATCAATCAGGAACAACGGCGGAGGTTATATGAATCATGTTCTTTTCTGGAACATGATGTCTCCAAACGGGGGGGGGAGTCCATCCGGCTTGTTGCTTGATGCCATTAACCGGGAATTCGGGTCAATTGAGGCTTTTAAGGATAAGTTTTCTGCAGCAGCCGGAACCGTCTTCGGTTCAGGATGGGCATGGTTGATTATTAAAGATCAAAGATTTGTTATTACGACCACACAAAATCAGGACAATCCTCTTATGGATATTGTAGAAAATCAAGGATATCCACTCCTCTGTCTCGATGTCTGGGAGCACGCCTACTATGTAAAAAACCAAAATCGCCGTTATGATTACATCAGCGCTTTCTGGAATGTAGTTAACTGGGATTTTGTTTCGAGACGTTATGCATTCTGGCAGAAAAAGGCGGCAAATCATGCCTGATCCTACCGGCTTTTCCCAAGGAGTTTTTCATCCATTAATATGTCAATTCTTTTAAGATCCCTTCTGGGGCCACTGAAGATGAGTGGTTTTACAGAACTGTCAATTTCCACCCTATCTTCTCCCATCATGATAATCCTGGCAAATTTCGATTTTCTTCTGTAAATCAATTGCGCATTTTCCTCTCTTAATTTTACATAACCTGTCGCCTCCATGACTTCTTCAATGGCTGAACGGTTATCTTCAAAAAGACCGGTGATGTATCGTTCTTTTTTAGTGTAGTTTATAAGGGGATAAATGAAGGCATAGGCAAAAAGCAGGATCAGAATGAGCCTCATTCTTTGATTGCTTGTAATCATATAATAGGTTTCTTCAAATGACACACCTCTCGTTAGAAGCGGAATCAAAAATAACATAATAAAAAAGAGAATGATAATGAATAAGAAGAATTTGATGAATCTTCGTCCGTAAGCTTTCATTTTGATTTTGTTTTAATATTGCAAAAGAACAAAATTATATAATATAAGGTGCAATGAATTTGTAAAATAAAGACTGATTTAAAATGTTTAAACGCAAAATGTGCAAAAAGGTGCAAAGGGTGCGAAGAAGACCTTTGTGCGGGAAACATGCGACCCCGATGGGGTCGGGTTCCAATGATTAACGTTATGCTATAAACATATGATCCCTCCGGGATCACATTTTTAAGGTGGAATTAGACGTTGTATGTATGTCCAAATATTATGTTGTCAGGTATATTCAAACCCGGAGGGTTTGTATGTTTATAGAAAAACATTGATCCGGATCAGAAACGACCCTGTCTCTCAGGGATCGGATTGTTGGGATAGATTTAAACGGTATATTCTTGCTAAAGATGTTATTGTCAGGCATATTCAAACCCGGAGGGTTTGTATGTTTATAGAAAAACATTGATCCGGATCAGAAACGACCTGTCTCTCA
>JAFGTR010000069.1 GCA_016934055.1 Bacteroidales bacterium
CGAATTCCGGAAAAGTATTTGAAACATATTGAAGGACAAAAGGGATTATATGAGGCAAGAATTTCAATTGGGACCGATACATGGAGAGTATTTTGTTTTTTTGATAAAGGTAGATTAGTCATTTTACTTAACGGATTTCAAAAAAAATCACAGAAAACACCAAAGTCAGATATTGAACTTGCAAAAAGATTAATGAAAGAATACTTTGATAAACAAAAATAAAAATATGAAAAATAAGAACATATCAACTTGGGCAGAAATAAAGGATGAAGTATACGGTAAAAAGGGCACTCCTCGCAGAGATACTCTTGATAGAGACTTCAAATCCTTAAGGGTCGGGCTTATGCTTCGTGAGGCCAGAGAAAAGAAAAAATTGACGCAAGATCAATTGGGTTCAATAATAGATAAAAAACGAAGTTATATTTCAAGAATTGAGAACGATGCAAGTAATGTAACTCTCAAAACTTTATATGATATTGTTGAGAATGGATTAGGCGGAAAGATAAAAATACAAATAGACTTAAAATAAACTATGGTTGCCAACACGTATATGTTATGGCGGGGGATACAGTATGTGCCACATTAACGGGGTTAGAACCAAATACATAATTACATATCAGGTATCTAATTATCGTATACAAGATGCAGGACCTCTCTGCCACAAGGTATCCCGATAAATCGGGAGTAACTTGTGACCATACCATTCGCAGAAACCGCTAAAAGTTACGTTCCGGAGTACCGGAATTAAACATGCGGCAGTGGGGGCACGTCATTTCCCGGCCTGAAAACGATGCGCTTAGCATTGCAAAGGCCATTCTTTCTATATGAATTAACTCACTATCAAGATTATAGTTCGATCCGACACCTATATTCTACGCCTTTATTCTATTGGTTGCCGGTTTCAGTATCCATCGGAATTGGCCAATATCTTATACTCTTTGCATCAAAATTGAAAATCGATTTCACCGTGTTTCCATATATTTGACACTGTTAACTTTCAATGGAGCCTTATCTATATATGAATTAAAAATGAGAACAATGAAAAAGACGAACCGATTGCTGGTGACCCTGATCTTTATTGGATGCGTAATCCCTGTTTTTGCGGATTATCCTTTAGTGTCACACCGGTACCTGGCCGACCCGGCCTCGCTGGTTTACAACGGACGTGTGTATCTCTATTGCTCAAACGACGATGAGAATCCGGGTACCGAAGAAGGTGGCTATCAAATGGCATCGCTTGTATGCATCTCGAGCAGTGACCTGAAAAACTGGACCGACCATGGTGTTGTTTTCCGGGTTCCACGCGACGCTGCCTGGGCCTCACGCAGCTGGGCCCCATCGATTGTGGAGCGAAACGGTACCTTTTACCTGTACTTTGGCAACGGCGGCAGCAACATTGGTGTAGTCACTGCCAACAACCCCCTGGGCCCGTTTACCGATCCCGTCGGCGGAAACATTGTGAACATCAATACCCCGGGAGTTTTGCCTGCCGAAAACATGTGGGTGTTTGACCCCATGACATTCGTAGACGACGGACAGGCCTATATGTATTTCGGAGGGAACGGGGAAGACAACATGCGCGTCATCCGGCTGAACGAAGATATGATCAGCCTCGCCGGAGCAGCCACACAATTTCATGTTCCCTATTTTTTTGAAGCTTCATGGATGCATAAATACAAGGGTACCTACTATTTTTCCTATTCCACCAATCCCGCAAACGGGATGCGCATCGACTATATGACCAGCGACAATCCCACCACGGGCTTCACTTATGGTGGCATCGTATCACCACAACCTCCCGAAAACAACAACAATAACCACCAGGCGATTTTCGAATTCAAAGGAATTTGGTTTCAGGCCTATCACAACCGCTATGTGGCAAGGAAGGCCGGCATACCTCCCGTTTATAAACGCAACCTCTGCCTTGACAGCTTTTATCACAGGCCCGATGGCTCGATAATAACCATGGTAAATACACCGGACGGCCTGCCCCAACTTGGGTATATCAATCCATATGAACGCATGGAAGCTGAAACCATGGATGACCAGCATGGTATATATACCGATGTTTGCAACCAAGGGGGTATGCATCTGATGAATCTTGAAAACGGCGACTGGACAAAAGTCCGCGGTGTCGACTTCGGGGCCAACGGGGCTGCGGCTTTTACCGCCAGTGTGGCCTGTGAGATGAAATACGGGGTAACCAGGGGCGGATCGATTGAGGTTCACCTCGACGCCACTGACGGAACACTCGTAGGGTCCGTTCCTGTCCCCTATACCGGGGGATATAATGTATGGAAAACCGAAACCATAGCGGTTGACGGGGTAACCGGTGTTCACGATGTGTATTTTGTTTACCGGGGTGAAGCGGATGAAAACCTTTTCTGTTTCGATTATTGGACCTTTACTGAAAAAACCGGTACCCGCGATCTTTTGGGAGTCAATGTTTCGGTTGATGACTACAAGATCGACACCGTTCCCGGTTACGACAGCACAACCATCAGGGTAACGGCTGTCTATTCCGACGGCACCGGCGAAGATGTCACCGCTTCTGCCTCTTTCGGTTCCGATCCGGAGAACATCATCAGCATTACCGGCAGCATGGTTAAGGGCCTTGCTTACGATACCGTAAGGGTGACTGCCAGCTTTAACGGTGGTAAAGACAGTGTTTTGCTGGTCGTGAAAGACCTGGAAGGCGAATTGACCGTGGTCCAACTCAATGCGGGCAACAGCGACATACGGCTGTATGCAGGCAGTACAACGCCTGTAATTGTCACAGCAACATTCGGGGACGGGCATGTGGAAGATGTCACCTCAAAAGCTTCCTATGTCAATCCCAACCCCGAAATTGCCACCATTGCAAACGGGATTATTACCGGGGTCAGTGAAGGAGAGGTTGATATCACGGTGCGTTACGGTGGTGCGCTCGGTGATGAAAAATCGACCGTAATCCATGTCGCTGTCACCGCCGGTTCGGGGATATGGCTGGAAGCCGAATGCGGAACCGTTGGCACGCTTTGGAATGTTGTGCCCGACAACAATGCCTCCCATGGCGCCTATGTAACGGTAAAACCGGGAAATAACAGCACCGATGGTGCTCCAACCAACGCTTCAGGCCATTTAACTCTTACCTTCGATGTGCAAATTGCCGGTACATATACAGTGTACACCAGGGTAATCTGCCCGAATGCAAACGATGACTCATTCTGGCTCAGGATGGACGATGGATCTTTTACCATGTGGAATGGCATTACCGGCTCATCTGCCTGGATATGGACCTATTTCCCCACCACTTACAATCTCACCGCAGGGAGCCATACGCTCACCATCGCCTACCGCGAAGATGGCGCCAGGCTGGACAAGATCTGGATCACCAATGCAGGCAAAGACCTGACAGGTCCGGGATCGGAAGCAGTCAACTGCCCTGTCAACAGCGCGTTGTTACGGGAAATACCTTTTGAGGTAAAAATCTATCCCAATCCCTCAAAAGGAGCCATAAACATTGAAGGCGGGGAAAGCTTTCATGCCATTGAGGTTTTCAATATCGACGGCAAGCTGGTATGTAAAAAATCCTTCAACGGCATTGAAAAGATCGGCCTGGAAAAGGGAATGTACATTGCAAGACTCACCGGCAATGCGTTAACGCTTAACCGCAAAATTATCATGGAATAGCGTTAGCCGGGCGCATGGATATTCCGGATACCCATCACTCCCAACACTGGCGCACGCATCCGCTTGTGCCCTGCCTCGTGTGGAGGAATACGGTTGTATACTGAGCGTCCGCTTGTGCCTTGTCTCGTTTGGCGGAATGCTGGAGGGCAGCTGATGGCCGATGATTGACAGTTGATTGTTATTGGAAATGATTGTTATGATGGTTGGTTTTTTTAATTTTGAAATTGATTATTGCCGGGCTGAATTACAATTTCTGTTTGTAATAATCTGAATCGCTGAAATCATGAAAGACACGATCAAACATGATGAACGTATCGCACCATTAACATATGCATCGGTTTTTCCGTACTATCTTGCAAAAACAGAGAAGAAAGGGAGGACAAGAAAAAAATTGCATCAGGTTATTGAATGGCTCACCGGTTCCGACACTGAATGACAAAAAAAATAATAAAAAATTAACCCTATGGAAAACAATGAATCACGGAAACATTATTTGACTTTCGGATATTATTCATCATTCCTGCTGTCATTTCTGACCCTGGTAACCTCTGGTTTTGCGATGACAGCCATACCATCAGTCGGACCATACTGTCCTGAAAATTGCATGGAATATCCTTTCCCGGATATTCTCTTATATTACCCCAGGGATTATTACTGGATGTATTTAGCTATATTTCAATTATTTGCATTTGTGATCTTCATTGTGACCAATCATTATATTGTCCATGCTGCAAAAAAGCTTTATACGTTTCTCAGCATCTCCTTTGCCCTGATTTCATCAACCGTATTATTGATTGCCTATTTTACCCAGTTTTCAGTAGTTCCCATCAGCGTGATGAAAGGAGAGACCGAAGGCATTGCCCTGATAACACAATACAATGAACATGGATTGTTTGTTGCCATGGAAGAATTGGGGTATATTGCCATGTCCATCGCCTTGTTTTTTCTTGCATTTGCTTTCGCCGGGAACAGCCGTGCTGAAAAAATAATTCGAATCATCCTGATATCGCAATTGATTTTAAATCTTGTTGCATTTGTTTTTTATTCCATACAATTTGGCATTGAAAGGAGTTATCTGTTTGAAGTGGCAACCATAACGATAAACTGGCTGGTAATAATCATTGTCGGTATAATGACAGGGTTTCATTACAGAAAAAGCATTAAAACAAACAGATAAAGACCATGACAAAACCCAGACGAGATCATGAATTACCCGAATCAACAGAGCCATGGGGATGGACTCTTTGCTCTGCCGCAGGAATTGAAGATTAGGAAATGAAGCGCCCGGCTCCGTCAACAATTCAATTGAAGTCAGGAAAATACCATTTCGAGGTCAAAAAAATGGGGCAACAAGCTGAAAGCTTTCGGCAGGAGGGGGAACAAAAATGCGAAACGGATAAAATTCCTTATATAAGCAAGATCTCCGGGCATCCTGAAAGGTTTATCCCGGAAGTTTTCATTTGGACAAGAACGAAATCATGTAATTGAGACTTTCTTTCAGTTTCACCAAATCATTTATTTTTATTTTGCTATCGGATAAGCGTTTTACCAGTGCCTCGGGAATTTTGGAGGCTTTTTCCTGCAATCTTTTCCCTTTTTTGGTGAGCTGAACGAGAACCATGCGTTCGTCCTTTTCTGACCGTTTCCTGCTGATCAGACCCTGTTGTTCCATTCTTTTGAGCAGCGGCGTAATGGTGTTGGTGTTAAGAATGAGCTTCTTTGCAATATCATTCACCGGAAGCCCATCCTTCTCCCATAAAACCATTAAAACCAGATATTGCGGATACGTTATTTCCAATTTATCCAGCAATGGCTGATATTCCCTTGTAATTAAGCGTGATGCAGCATAAACAGGGAAACATAATTGATTTGCCAGTTTCAGTTGTTCGTATTTCATATTTTAAGAATTATCGCAGGGATTGATCACAATAATACAAATACTGAATTAATCGCCTGCGATTTAGTTTAAAAAATTAATTGCAAATTATTGAATAACCCGTTTCATTCATTCAAGGGCTTTTAAGAAATCCTCTTCCAGAGGTGAAACAGATGGACCGAAATAATGTGTTAATACTCCCTTTTCATCAATGATATATTTGCCAAAATTCCAATCGGGGTCATGCTCGTTCCAGCCGTTCATATTTTTATCCGAGAGCCACCTGAAAACATGCTGCTGTTCGGCACTTTTGGCCACCACGCCTTTTTTGACCACAGGAAAAGTCACGCCATAGTTTAACCGGCAAAATTGTGCAATTTCATGATCATTGCTTTTTTCCTGGCCGGCAAAGTCATTTGCAGGAAAGGCAATAATCTGCAGTGTATCACCATAACGCTCATGCAATGATTGCAACTCGGAATACTGCCCGGTATATCCGCAATTGGAAGCCGTATTTACCAGAACCACTTTTTTACCTTTTAAACCGGAAAAGTCAATTGTTTTACCGGAATTCAAAACCGCTTTTAAGTCGTAAAAGGAAGATACCGGCACTTTTTTCTGTTCATTTATCAATACGGTGCCATTTTTCCCTTTTTTCCCCATTTTTCTGATCAGGGGATACAATTTGCGTAATACCTTCTGTTTGAAGTTCTCATTTATTACCTGTGTTGAATCCATTATTTCCATATGTGTATAATTTTTAGTCAAACCGAATTTTTTGTTTGCTTTTGCCTGTATCAGAGATTGACTGGTCAAAAGCATGATGACAAGCATTAATATCTTCATTTTTCTGGCGCTTATATCATTTGTTATTTTCCCCGTTTGTGTTTCAGATATGCTTTAAAAGCGCCTGTTGACCAGAGTGCCCAGGCAATCAATGCCGGCTGGAAAAACAACCTGATGAACCTTGCCTGGTCGGTGTTCAAGCCAAAAGCATCAACCTGGTTTACGTATTGGGCAATATTGCCCGGGAAGATCAAAACGAAAAATACAGCCACTACCCAACCCACCAAGGCTTTCCATTTTGGCAACACAACAAGGGCAAGTCCCAGCATAATTTCAGCAATACCCGAAAGTACAACCACCAGATCATCAGGCAAGGGGACCCAGTTGGGCACCTGAGCCAAAAATTCAAGCCTTGAGAAGGTAAGATGGCTGATCCCTGCAAACAGCAGGTTCAGTCCCAACAAAATTCTGAATATTATGCGAATCCAATGGGTTTCAACACCATAACTCCACTTAATTTTTTCAATAAAAGTATTCATATTCCATTTTATTAATCGTTTATGATTATATCGTTCACGATGCAAATATACAAATAATTTTTTATATCGCAAGCGATATTAATTTTTTTATGAAAAAACCGGATACAGAATACCGGATTTCTTTATTCTTAGATCTTAAATCTTAGATCTTCGATCTTCGATCTTAGATCAAAACAGATTTGTTTGTTTCAGAAAAATTTTCATAAATTGCTTTCGATAAAATGCTTGCACAAGCTACCCTACAGGTTCTTGCAACCGGTATTGAAAAAGGGGGAAGTCATGGTGCCTGCAAACGCTTAAAATCAACCAGTTTAGTAATCAGATAATCAGCTGACATGCACCTTTTGGAATCAGAACACAGTTCCGATAATGCAGTTCCGCGTCACAATGAAACGAATAAAAAAATAACCTGTCAATGATAAGAAATCCGAATGACATTAAACTTGGGAGTGTCCAGGAAACATTGTTGCTGCCCTTATGGGGAAGAGCAGTTGAATCACAAAAAAGAAACCCTCTCCTGATGGATTCTAAAGCTGTTGCTATAATAGACAGTATTTCATACGATTTTTCCACGATTTCGAAAAATATTAATAATCTTACCAGACTATCCTGGATTGCCAGAAGCATATACTTTGACAAAAAAATAAAAGCATTTATAAAAGTATTCCCGGAAGCTACAATTGTAAACATCGGCTGCGGACTTGATACAACATTTGACCGGGTTGATAATGGAACCATACATTGGATTGATCTGGATTTACCGGATACGATAGAATTAAGAAGAAAGTATATATCAGAAACAGACAGAAACAAATTTATTTCCAAATCGGTATTTGATACAACCTGGTATGATTCAATCAACAAGAAAGACAAGGTTATGCTTCTGATTGCCGGAGTGCTGTACTATTTCGATGAATCAGATATTAAAAAATTGTTTCATGATTTCCATATTTATCTTCCGGGCGTTGAGGTTATTTTTGATTATGCCTCCAAATTAGGAATAAATGTTTCAAATAAAATTGTTCTTGAAAAAGGAGGGATGGATAAATCTGCTGTTTTAAAATGGGGGATTGATAAGATTAAGAAAATTGAAAAATGGGACAGCAATATAAAAGTCATTGACCATATGTTAATGTACAAGGAGCACAGGAAAAACTATTCCATCGTAAAGAGAATGGGGATGACGATGGCCGACATATTAAAAATAATGTCATTGGCTCATATCAGAATAAATTGAAATTAAACGATAATCATAACGACAACACAAATCTTCAAAATGATTATTTTCTATTGATCAACCCGTGATACAAATCCGGATAGTCGCCCATGAACAGGGTAAAAGGATCTTCGTAAAACTTAAGGAAATCGGGTGCTGCCGGGTGCCCGGGATAGGGAACGAAACTCCTGTTCCATATTGAAATGTATGATAACCGTCTGGCGAGGCTGTCATTCTTAACAGGTTTCAGCAACACTGAGGTAAACCAGTCGGGAATTCCTATCCCGTCAAGACCGGTCTCTGAAATGGCGGAGATCTTGTTTTTTTCGGCGGCGAGTTTCACCATGATCTGCAGCTGGTTCAAAAAGGCGGCACTGTCGGACCCTGACCTTACCTGCCAGTAATTATCCTGGGCCAGCACATCAACACAGTCATCTCCCGGATAGTAATCAAGATATCCCATTTCTCCGTCCCGTTTTGTAAACCGGTCACAGGGAGAAAATACGAATAAAAGGTTATTGACTTTTTTCTCTTTTACAAGGTAATCATAAGTGAACCGCCACAAGAGTATAAAGGTCTTATTCGAAACGTTTGGCTTTCCCCACCAGAACCAGTCGCCGTCCATTTCATGAAAAGGCCTGAAAACAACGGGAACAGATTCCCCCTCCTGCCCTTTCAGCTGCTGAAAGAAAAAGGCTGCCCGGTCAAGCTGTTCCAGGTACCATGCATGGTGTTTTCCGCCGGGGAGCAATTGATTTCCCGCCTGCGGGTCGGGGATGTCTTTGAGGTAGAAACCGCTTCCCGAAGGGTCTATCATATGCCAGCAAAAGGATACGATGCCGTTATTCGCATAATAATATTCTGCCTCTCTGCAAATTGCGCTATCCCCCAGCCCGGTAACGATATCCTTCAGGTCCCAGTTCCCGACGGCCGGAAGCGATCCGCAAATATCTTCTATATCCGACTGAAAAGGCCTTCCCGTTGATTTACCATTGAGGAGGAACGGATCCATCTGGCCGAAAAAAATGGATTCACCTTCCATTAGTTTCAGATTGCTGTATAGATATTGCGTTTCAGCCGTGGCAGAATGATTACATATTTTTACCGGCATGGCCGGCAATATGACAGAGGCTTCAACGGCTATATTAGCCGTCATAAGTCTTTTAACGGCATTATCGATCTCAATTTGGGCGAGGTCATTGGTTTTCAATGTCGCTTTTGCAGCATCAATCTCATTCTGATATTGAGATAAGGCGTTTTCTGTTAGCGTTCTGCCGCTTTCCTCACCTGTTGATGATATGAAGTACGCCTCAGCCTTTCTGACAAGTTTCTGCAATAAATGCCTGTCGGTATCCTGAATTTTCCCCTGATACCCTATGGC
>JAFGTR010000070.1 GCA_016934055.1 Bacteroidales bacterium
GTAGTGCCTGATGTATAGAGGATTACAGCTGTTGCTTCTTCATCAGTGATCTCTACCATGTCGGCAAAACACGCCGAAGCCTTATTATAATCATCAATTACAAGAACTGTCGGAAAAACGTCAGATTCTTTCATGGCATCCTGTATCAACTGCATTTTATCCGATGAAATAAAAACAGACTCAGGCCTGCAATCTTTCAGTATGTAGGCTATATCATGCACAGTAGACATGGCATCAAGCGGAACAGCAATTCCATTGCTTTTCCAAATAGCATAAAATGCCATAACCCATTCGGGTTTATTATCTGACAGAACAGCAATACGTTTTTTGGAAACATCACCAAGAACCGCACTGATATTGTTTATCCGCTGTAGCAACTCATCATAGGTAAGATGAATATTCTTCCCTGCCAGTGCTACTTTTTCACCACCCCCGATCAAAACGCGCATACCCTTCTTTTTAAATTGGCTGCAAAGTTAGGTAAAAAAACTGACATCGTGAGAAAATTTATAAGTATCTGATATAATTTGTGTTATAATTTATATTCTAAGCGATCTGAAATACGAAACTAAATGGTAAATTTGGGAAATCGATGTTCCGTTTTTATATAAACATAAAATAATGACCATAGAGGAAAAGATACAGCATCTCCGAAAACTCATTGATATCCATAATCATAACTATTATGTATTGTCACAACCGACCATCAGTGATTTCGAATACGACAGCCTGATGCAGGAATTGATACAGCTTGAAAAAGATCATCCTGAATTTTTTGATCCTCATTCTCCCACTCACCGCATAGGAAGTGATATTGACAATACATTCGATCAGGTTGTTCATGCATATCCCATGCTTTCACTCTCCAATACATACACCAGGGAAGAAATCTCCGATTTTATTGAAAGAATCAGAAAGTTATTACCTGATCAGTCAGTTGAATATGTATGTGAATTAAAATATGATGGCGTATCCATTAGTCTTACTTATGAAAAAGGACGCCTTGAAAGAGCTGTTACCCGTGGTGACGGAGAAAAAGGCGATGATGTAACGGCCAATGTCAGGACCATAAGAAGTATTCCGCTTGTGCTCGGAGGACATGATTACCCTGAGCATTTTATAATACGTGGTGAAATATTTCTGCCTCACGAAGGCTTTGAACGAATGAACCGTGAACGTCTTGAGACAGGAGAACCTCTCTTCGCTAATCCTCGCAATGCTGCTGCCGGCACTTTAAAGCTCCAGAATTCTTCACAGGTGGCCAAAAGGCCACTTGACTGTTTCCTTTACTTCCTGTTAGGAGAAAATCTACCTTATAATACGCATTATGAAAATCTGATGAAAGCCAGGGAATGGGGTTTTAAAATCCCCCCTCATCTCAAAAAATGCCGCAATTTGAAAGAGATATCTGATTATATCGATCATTGGGATTCCCAGCGCAGTAAGTTAAGTTTTGATATCGACGGAATTGTTATCAAAGTGAATTCATACAGGCAGCAACAGCTGGCAGGTTATACTGCCAAGTCACCCCGATGGGCTATTGCCTATAAATTCAAAGCCGAACAGGCCCTTACCAGGCTTATCTCTATTGATTATCAGGTTGGGCGGACAGGGGCCATAACGCCGGTCGCCAATCTTCAACCGGTTCTTCTTGCAGGAACTACTGTTAAAAGGGCTTCCCTCCATAATGCCGACCAGATTGAGCTGATGGACATACGGCTTAATGATATGGTATACATTGAAAAAGGGGGTGAGATTATTCCGAAAGTTGTTGGTGTTGACCGTGAAAAAAGGCAGCCTGATTCACTTCCCGTTCATTATATTACCCATTGCCCTGAATGCGGATTCAAACTCATCAGAAGAGAAGGTGAAGCCAAGCATTTTTGTCCGAATGAAACAGGATGTCCTCCCCAGCTGAAGGGAAAGCTTGAACATTTCGTAAGCCGCAAAGCCATGGATATTGGTCTGGCTGAAGCCACCATTGATCAGCTTTTTAAACATGGTCTCCTTACCGACTGCGCTGATTTTTATTCCCTCAAAAAAGATCAACTGATCAAACTTGAACGGTTTGCGGCCAAATCAGCTGAAAACCTTATCAACAGCATTGAAGCTTCAAAAAATGTCTCATGGGAAAGAGTATTGTATGCACTTGGAATAAGATATGTGGGTGAAACTGTCGCCAAAAAGCTTGCAATGTCCTTTTCATCAATCGAGGCCTTGTCTGCCGCCACTGCTGAAGAGTTAACATCTGTTGAAGAAATCGGGGATAAAATTGCCGAGAGCCTCGTTCAGTATTTTAACAACGAAAAAAATCAGAAGCTGATTGAAAGATTAAAGTTGGCAGGAGTCAGACTAAAAGATGAACAGAACACCAAAACTCTGGTTTCCGATAAACTGTCGGGGAAAAATTTTGTCATATCCGGAACTTTCCATGAACACTCAAGAGATGAAATAAAAAAGCTTATTGAACAGCATGGCGGAAAAAACCTGAGCTCAGTAAGTGGTAACACACATTATATTGTTGCAGGGGATGATATGGGGCCGGCTAAAAGGGATAAGGCCCGTAAGCTCGGTATTCCAATAATCACAGAAGATGAGTTACTGGGAATGCTGAGAGGATGATGAATTATGTTATCGGTTATCGGTCTGCCTGCCGGCGAGGCAGGTTGTCAGCATGTCTGCCGAATGACAGGTTATCAGCTGCATCGGAGGCCTTAAATTCTCCGGAAGCAGATTGATTTTTGTTGTGGCGGTTATGATTGTTATGGTTGTTGTTGTTCTTCCAACCACTAACTTCTAACTTCTAATGCGAATTAAGGGTTGAAAAACAAAACAGACAAGTTGTGAGCGGGCATCGAAAAAACCTGCCTGCGCTGCCGTTTCGGCAGGCAGGAATGCGTGCCATGTGATATGAGTTAACAATGAAATGCCAACAAGCTTATTTTTTTTCTTGATTCTTTTGTTTACTTTTCTCATCCCCGCCTGACCAGGCTTAGCCCAAGCGCAGGCGGGCAGGAAGGAGAAA
>JAFGTR010000200.1 GCA_016934055.1 Bacteroidales bacterium
TCCTCACTGCTGCCTCCCGTAGGAGTCTGGTCCGTGTCTCAGTACCAGTGTGGGGGATCATCCTCTCAGACCCCCTAGCCATCGTTGCCTTGGTAAGCTGTTACCTTACCAACAAGCTAATGGCACATATGCCCATCTCTGACCGCCGGAGCTTTAATTCCATCAGGATGCCCTGTCGGAACATTATGGGGTATTAATTTCCGTTTCCGAAAGCTATGCCCCAGTCAGAGGAAGGTTGCATATGCATTACTCACCCGTGCGCCGGTCGTCAGCAATATTGCTATTCTGTTACCCCTCGACTTGCATGTGTTAGGCCTGCCGCTAGCGTTCATCCTGAGCCAGGATCAAACTCTTCTTTGTAATTAAGAATTTAAATGTTGCTCAAGATTCACTCTTCACCAAAGAAATTTAAGGTGCTCTCCTTACCTTCCTTTTCCTCTTCAATATTTTCAAAGAACTTTCAATTTTATTTGGGATGACAAAGTTACTAAAGAATAGTGAACATGCCACCTCTTTTTATAAAAATCTTTTTTCAGAACATACACTTTTATGGGATATTAACCTGCCCGAATTAACAGGTTAAAAAAGCGGGTGCAAAGTTATAAACTTTAATTTTATTTTCCAAAAAAACTATCGTTTTTTTAATTTTCCTCTCTCTTCCACTCAATCCCTTAAAGAACCTGCTTATTCGTTTTTTAAGCGGGTGCAAATGTAACCGCTTTTTTTAAATCAACAAATATTTTTTAAAAAAAACTGCAAAGTTTTTTTCCCTGCCATCACTTATGATTGAGAATCACTATATTCGTTGCCATGAAAAAAATACAGCCTCTCCCCTCACTGATGATTTGCCTCACAGGATACCTTCTGTCATTTCTTCTGGTCATTTCGCTTTTTAAATCCTTTACCATCAGCAACAATATCCTTATTACCACCTTTGTCCTTGATCTCATTGCAACATTTGTGATCTTCCTTCTCAGCATGGCTTTTAATAATTCCAGCTTTTATGATCCTTACTGGAGCCTGGCACCCCTGCCCATCTTCCTGACATGGTCGGCACAGACCGCCACACCTGATATAAACATTTTCCGCCAGTGGATCATCATAATACTGGTTTTTGCCTGGTCTTTCCGACTGACTTATAACTGGATCAGAAGATGGAAAGGTATGGCTGATGAGGATTGGCGATATGCCATGTTCAGATCAGAATCACGCCTGGCCTACTGGCTTGTCAGCTTTTTTGGTTTTCATGTTTTCCCAACCATCATTGTTTTTATTGGATGCCTGTCAGCTTATCCGGCTATGTGCCTGTCATCACAACCTCTGGGGACCTTCGATGTCATTGCATCTTTGATATGCCTCGTCGGAATCACCATTGAATCAATTGCCGACCGGCAACTGAAAGACTTCCAGAAAACAGCTTCCAATAAGTCATTCCTTTCATACGGATTATGGAAATATTCAAGACATCCGAACTATTTCGGAGAAATCGTATGGTGGACAGGCCTCTTTGTATTTTCTGCCCATTTCATGCCCTTTAAATGGTATACCCTGGCAGGTCCCGTAGCCATGATCATTATGTTCACACTGATCAGCATCCCCATGATGGATAAAAGAATGATGACGCGAAAACCAGGTTATGCAGATTATGCAAAAAAGACAAGCGCCCTTTTGCCATGGCCTTGGAAAATTTGAGGGCTTGAAAATTTGAAGGTCTGCCTGCCGTTCAGGTTTGAAGATTTGAGGTGTTATACTATAATATACTGTGGACTGTTGACAGACCTGCCTGACATAGCGACAGCTCAGGCAGGTTAACAAATTGACAGACCTGCCTGCCGTCAGGCAGGTTTACAGATTATCTGTGAGCTATATTGCTGTGGACAGTCGACCGTCGACTGTAGACTTTGGACATCTGGTGAATTTCAGACTTTAAAAAATATGTAATATCTTCGGGGAAAAATTAACAGAAAAACAACCTTGGAAAAATCACTGGTCATTATCCCTACATATAACGAAAAAGAAAATATTGAAAAAATGATCCGTGCCATTTTTTCCCTTTCACGGGAATTTCATATACTGATCATTGACGATGGCTCACCCGACGGCACGGCTGATATTGTTAAGATATTGCAGAAAAAAGACAATCAAAACAGGTTGTTCCTGATTCAAAGAACAGCAAAATTAGGTCTGGGTACAGCCTACATTACTGGTTTCAAATGGGCGCTGGAAAACAACTATGCTTTTATTTTCGAGATGGATGCCGATTTTTCTCATAACCCCGAAGACCTGATCAGACTGCATGATGCCTGCCTGAATGGAGCCGACCTGGCAATCGGTTCACGCTATAAATCAGGAGTTAATGTTGTCAACTGGCCCATGGGAAGAGTCCTTATGTCATACTTTGCCTCCAAATATGTCCGCATGGTTACCGGCATGAAAATCAATGACACAACTGCAGGTTTTAAATGTTACCGCAGGTGTGTGCTTGAAGCCATTGACCTTGACAGGATAAAATTCAGGGGATATGCTTTCCAGATAGAAATGAAATTTACCACCTGGAAAATGGGATTTTGCATCATTGAAGTCCCCATTATTTTTACAGAAAGACAGGAAGGGGCTTCAAAAATGACAGGCGGCATCTTCAATGAAGCTTTCTGGGGTGTGCTGACAATGAAAACAAGAAGTTTTTTCCATTCCTATAAAAGAAAAGAATAAATCATGACCGGTTATTATATCCGGAATGCGCTTATTGTAAATGAAGGAGCGCAATACAACGGAAGCCTGTTAATAAGAAATGGGCGTATTGATAAAATATACCGCGGGGAAAAAACCATGTCAGTTCCTGATAAGACCGTTACAATTGATGCAGGCGGTAATATACTCATACCAGGGATTATTGACGACCATGTGCATTTTCGTGAGCCAGGCCTCACCCACAAAGGGGATATCCGCTCTGAATCTTTTGCTGCCATTGCAGGTGGTATAACATCATTCATGGACATGCCCAATACCAAGCCGCAAACAACCACACAAGCTCTTCTTGAAGAAAAATTTACCCTTGCCGGAAAAGTATCCCGGGCCAATTATTCCTTCTATCTGGGAGCAACCAATGATAATCTTAAGGAAATCCTGCTGACTGATCCGGAAAAAGTGTGCGGTGTTAAAGTATTTATCGGATCTTCTACCGGTAATATGCTGGTTGATGATCCCCTTGCTCTTGAAGGTATTTTTTCACAATCACCCGTTCTGCTCGCTGTACATTGCGAGGATGAATCCACAATCCGTCATAACACTTCATTGTTCAGGGGAAAATATGGTGAAGATATTCCGGTTGTTTTCCACCCGGAAATCCGCAGTCCCGAAGCTTGTTATAAAGCCTCATCGCTGGCTGTCAAAATGGCAAAAAAACACAACACCCGACTCCATATACTCCATTTATCCACTTCTGAAGAACTTCAATTACTTGATACCATATCCCCCCGGCATAAGAAAAGGATAACCGCTGAAGCCTGTATCCACCACCTTTTTTTTAATGATGATGACTATAACACTCTGGGAAACCTGATCAAAGTAAATCCTGCCGTCAAAAATGAAGAAAACCGTATTGCCCTTATTGAAGCTGTTAATAAAGGGTCAATAGATAACATTGCCACTGATCATGCTCCGCACACCTTCGAAGAAAAGAAAAACAGCTATTTTAAAACCCCTTCCGGCGGTCCGATGGTTCAGCATTCACTGGTTGCCATGCTGGAATTATACCATCAGGGCATTATAACCCTCGAAGCTGTTATTGACCGTATGTGTCACGCACCGGCAGATATTTTTGGTATTGAAAACCGAGGCTATATCCGTGAGGGATATTACGCTGACCTGGTTCTCGTTGATCTGAATAATCCCTGGATCGTAAACAAAGACAATATTTTGTATAAATGCAGATGGTCCCCGCTTGAAGGCAGAACCTTTCACGCAAAAGTAACCCATACTTTCATAAACGGTAACCTGGTTTTTGAAAATAACAGATTTATTGATGCCCCTCCGGGAATGAGACTCCGTTTTAATCGTTAAACTTTTGTCCAATGAAAAAAGGGATATATATATTGAGCATATTGGCTTTATCTTTCGCTATTTCCTGCCGTAAATCCGGTGAGACAACCAGTATTACCTCTCATGCAGAAGAATATGCCGACACTGCCTCAGGAATACTGATCGCAGAAAATATCATTCAGGATATTGTGATTAAAACTACCAACGAAGATGACGACTGGGCAAAGGAGTGTCTTAAAGGCATGAAACAAAAAAAACTGGTGGATGTAATTTTTGAAATGGCTTATTCCGGAAAAGCCGTAACCTATGATTTTGACACTCATGAAAAACTAACCGCCCGACAATTGAGACAAATTGAGAAAAAAGAAGATTTCAGCCGCGAAAAAATCGGAAAGATCCAATTTGTTGAAAGCTGGTACCTGCATCCAGAAAAAGCATCTATTACAAAAAAAGTATCTTCCATAGTACTCGGATACGAAACCTTTGACAGCCAGGGGCAGTTCAGGGGTTACTTACCGGTCTTCAGGATGATATTAAATTAAAGCGGCACCCCAAAGGAGTGTTTAAAAAGATATTATTAAAAAGATGTACAATGTACAATTTTCGAAGTTTCTTCCCACACCCCAAAACCCATCGTACCAAACTCAAAACTACCGATTACCATATCCCTGTCTTTGCTCTTTAATCTTTTATCTTTATTCTTGTTTCCTGGCTCTTGACTCTTGGTTCTTATGTCTTAAAGAATTAATATTTGAAGACTATTTCTTATTAAAGAATTTCTTTTTTTTTAAA
>JAFGTR010000071.1 GCA_016934055.1 Bacteroidales bacterium
ACCCCGAACGTTTATGACATGGCCCTTATCTTTTGTCTTTTGTCTTGATTCTTGGTTGTCGGTTGTGGTTGTTGTGATTGCCTGCCTGCCGGCTACGCAGGTTATGATTGTTAATGGTTGTTATGGTTGTTATGGTTGTTATGGTTGTTATGGTTGTTTAATACATTTTCTTTAATCTTTGTTCTTTGTTCTTCTTTCAACGATTTCCGTTTACTTCCTGCCCGAAATCAAAATATTCAATTATAATAACCGTTACTGTTTCAGTTCCCGTTAAATACTGTTATTTTTGTAAAAAGACCCGTTTATGAAAATATTTACAACAAGCCAGATCAGGGACATTGATGCCTGTACTATTCAAAATGAACCGGTAGCCTCCATTGACCTCATGGAACGAGCTGGCAAAGCGTGCACAAACTGGATATGTGAAAAATTTGATAGAAATGAAAAAATTATAATATTCACTGGTCCCGGGAATAACGGTGGTGATGGATGGACAGTTGCCAGGCTCCTCACTGAGCAAGGGTTTCCAAATATAAGAGTGTGCCTTTTAAGATTGTCTGCTGCTTTGTCCCCGGATTCAGCTATCAATCGCGAAAGGCTTATTGAACAGCATCGGATACCGGTTGCTGAAATTGCTTCTGCTGATGACTTCCCTGTTATCAAGCCGTCCGATATAGTTATTGACGCACTTTTCGGATCAGGGCTTACCCGTCCGCTGACCAGTCTGCCGGCTAATCTGATAAAGCATATTAATTCTGCCGGCTGCAGGGTGATCGCCATCGATATCCCCAGTGGCCTCATGGGAGAGGACAACACGGGCAATATTGCTGATAATATTATAAAAGCCAATCATACATTGACCTTCCAGTTCCCGAAGCTTTCATTCTTCTTTCCCGAAAATGAGATGTTTGTCGGAAACTGGACAGTGCTTGATATTGGTCTCCGCAGTGACTGTATTGAAAAAACAGATACACCCTATTATTATATTTACAAGGAAGATATAGCAGGGTTAGTTAAGCCCCGGAGAAAATTTTCACATAAAGGTATGTTTGGGCATGCTCTGCTGGTGGCCGGCAGCTATGGTATGATGGGAGCAGCTGTACTGGCATCAAGAGCCTGCCTGAGGGCGGGGGCCGGACTGGTATCGGTTCATGTTCCGCTGAAAGGTTGTGAAATCATTCAGACAACGGTGCCGGAGGCCATTGTCAGCCTCGATCCGTCTGAGACCTGTTTCTCCAGGATTCCTGACCTTATTCCTTATAATGCCATTGGTGTTGGCCCCGGTATAGGAAGACGCACGGCTGTGCAAAAAGCCCTGAACAGCCTGCTGATAAAATGTCCAAGACCTATGGTTATTGATGCGGACGCATTAAACCTCATCGCTGCCCATAAGGGATTCATTGAAAAAATACCGGAAAACAGCATATTAACACCACATCCGAAGGAATTTGAGAGACTTGCCGGTGTAAATAAAAATGGTTATGACCGCTTGATGAAGCAGATCGCTTTTGCCCGTAAGCATAAGGTGATCCTGGTCTTAAAGGGGGCTCATACTTCGGTTGCATTACCTGACGGGAAGAGTTATTTCAACAGTACGGGCAATCCCGGTATGGCATCAGGAGGAAGCGGAGATGTCCTCACCGGGATCATCCTCTCTTTTATGGCACAGGGATATGAACCGGCGGAGGCTGCCATTGCTGGCGTATATCTCCATGGACTTGCCGGTGATATTGCAGTAAGACAAAAGGGCCAGCAGGCGTTGATTGCTTCAGATATTGCAGATAACATCGGGAATGCATTTTTACAAACTGAAACCTCATGAACCATGAAGAAATACTTGTTGTATCTGATGATTTTGCTGTCAGCTGCCTGTGTTCCGCAGACAAAAATATCGGTTACTAATGTAAATAACATCAGCAGCCTTGACGATGCTTCATGCTATTATGCTCTCCCGCTTACCGGCTTTGCTCTGACCGTGGAGGCACAGAAGGTATCATTTATTCCCGGTCCTTACCATATGTTTGCTGAAAAATACCTGGGCATAACTGATGTTGAATCAGAAAAACATGAAAGATGGTGTGTGCTGAATATTGCACTATCATCATACACAGAAGCTGATCCCGATTTTCTGTTCAGCACAACCAGTAACAGAAGTTCTTCACTATTTTATATCTTGCAGAAACTTAGTGCAGACAACATGATTCTGTTACCGGAAAACATTGCCACAGACAAAGTTTTTGAGAATAGAATCGACTTTGCTTCAGAAGAAATACTTTTCACTGATCTTTCTGTAAAGCGTAACTTTGAATCCGGAACCGATATAACAACCAGAAAAGTATTATCTGATTCATCTCATGCTAAAACCTCTAAGACAAAGCGTGGAACTGCATCCCGGGCAAAAACCCTGGAACAGAAAGCCGAAGAAGCGGCCAATTTCATTATTAAAACAAGGAAAAGAAGATTTAAACTGATTGCCGGCCAGTATGATTTTATGCCGGAAGGTGAAGCTCTTGGCAGGGCTGTAGAAGAATTGAACCGGATCGAATCTGAATATGTTTCTCTGTTTATGGGGAAAAAAGCCGTATCAACCCATTCAAGAACTTTTCATTTTGTGCCTGAAAATGGTAACGAAGTTTCAAGAATTATACTGGTTAGATTTTCTGAAACAGAGGGCTTCACGGATGTTACTGAAGCCGGAGGAAAACCTGTGTTGGTGGAGATAAGGGACAAGAACAAGACAAAAGGTCTCGATAACCTTATATTGAGTGCAGGAGCGTCAGAAAATCAGTTGTTTTACCGGATTCCCGACCAGGCATTCGTTCGGATTCTTTATGGAGAACAGGTTTTTCAGGAGGCTCTGTTTCCTGTTTACCAGTTTGGGTCGCTGGTGCCGGTAACATTAAAGGGATGGAAGCAGCAATAAGCAGCAGCAGACTCAATATTCAAATCTTCAAATTTTCCAACCCTAACTTTCATTCCTTTACCGGTGAAATATAAGTCGTAAGAAATTCTTCCCATTTTTGTGTTTTGTAATGATCACCGCCGATGAAATTAATAATCTGATCAAATTGCCGGGCCCGGATAAATCCCTGAAGAGGTTGTATCATATTGGCATTTTCATCGAGAAAGACAACGGAAGGATAGCCCAGATTGCCATTCAATAAAGCAGCGGCCAGTTCGTGATAACCCCTGCTGCCGGCAGCAATGAATTTATAAGTTTTACCATTGACGGTAACATCTTCTTTCTGTTCGGCATTAAACTTCACCGGGTAATATTTTTCATTCAGGCGGGCAGCAATAACGGGGTGGTTAAAAGTGGCGGTGTCCATTACTTTGCACCATTTACACCAGGATGTATACACATCGATCATGATCTTGCGGGGTTCTTTCTTTGTCTTTTCCAGTGCCTCTTCGATTGAATACCATTTAACCGGCTGGGCTATGCTGACAAACGATATTATGATGATTGAAAATAAAAGGCATAGTTTTTTCATATGTTATCCCAATCGTTTTGAAATGTAAATACAAAAATAACTTTTTATGTGAATGACAAATGTCGTCATTCTGATAAAATAAAATATGGTATCTTTAATGCCAACAATATATTTTGATTATGAAGGAAATTATCACATTGCAACCAGAGGGGCTATGGAAACATTTTGATACCCTCACACAGATTCCAAGGCCATCAAAGAAAGAAGCCAGGGTTGTGGAATTCATAAAAGATTTTGGCCTTAAGACAGGTTTGGAAACCCATGCAGATGATATCGGGAATGTTATTATCCGAAAACCGGCGACAATAGGCATGGAAAATAGCAAGGGTGTTATTCTGCAGGCTCATCTTGATATGGTACCACAAAAGAACAGTGGTAAGGAACATGATTTTGAAAAGGATCCTATCGAGACTATTGTTGACGGGGAATGGGTAAAGGCCAACGGAACAACTCTGGGAGCTGACAATGGTATAGGCGTAGCATCCATAATGGCTGTGCTTGAATCGAAGTCTCTAATACACGGGCCTCTGGAAGCTTTGTTTACGGTTGATGAGGAAACCGGGATGACAGGTGCTTTTCATCTTAAACCGGGAATGCTGACAGGGGATATCCTTTTAAACCTTGATTCAGAGGATGAGGGTGAATTATATGTAGGATGTGCAGGCGGCATTGACGGGAATTTTATTTTCGATTATGAATCTGAGTCTGTTCCTGCCAGTTATGTTACTTTTACGGTTAGTGTCAGTGGACTGAAAGGAGGCCATTCAGGGCTTGACATTCCCCTGGGCCGCGGAAATTCAAATATCATTCTCTTCAGGCTTCTGTATGGTGCCTCACGCAAAACTGAGGCCCGCATTGCTGATGTCGAAGGCGGTAACATGAGGAATGCCATTCCCCGTGAAGCTATTGCAACAATTGTGATTCCGGAAAAACAGGCATCTGAAATGAAAACCCTGTTGGAACAGATTGCACAAACTATTAAAACTGAGTTGCGAACCAGGGAACCGTCGCTTAAAATAGAGATTAACAAGACCGGTACAGCAGAAAGAATGATGAAAAAAGGTTTTCAGGATTGCCTTATAGCATCGGTGATTGCATGCCCTAACGGTGTCATTCGCATGAGTGATGACATGCCCGGTTTGATTGAAACTTCCACCAACCTGTCTATTGTTAAAACAGTCGATAAGAAAGTCAGCGTGCATTGCCTGTTACGCAGTTCGGTTGATACAGCCAAACTGGCTTTGGCTGACCGTATGCGTGCACTCTTTGAGATGGCCGGTGCAGAAGTTGATTTTACCGGTGAATATCCGGGTTGGAAACCCAATATGGATTCAGTGATCCTGAAAGTGATGAAAAAAGTTTATGAAAGGAAGTATGGCCGTGAGCCAGCAGTGAAGGCTATTCATGCAGGACTGGAATGTGGTATCATTGGCGGTGTATATCCGAACCTCGATATGATATCGTTTGGCCCTACTATCCGAAACCCACATTCACCTGATGAAAAAGTCAATATTGACAGCGTTAAAAAGTTCTGGGATTTTCTGACAGACACGCTGAAGAACATACCATGAGAAGAGTCAAGAGTCAAGAGTCAAGAACCAAGACGAAAGAATAAAGATCAAAGACCAAAGACCAAAGACCAAAGACCAAAGAACAAATATCAAAGATACAGTCAATTCTCATACTGAGCGTCCGCTTGTGCCTAACATATATCAATTCTTCAGTTTCTTCGGCAAAGTCTCGTAGATCTCAATAGTCGCCCTTGATTTATTGAGCGTATAGAAATGAATGCCTGGTGCTCCCCATTCAAGCAGATCAATGCATTGCTGAATTGTAAAATCAAGGCCAGTCTGATATATTTTATCCGGATTATCCTTGTAGGACATAATCTTTTCAGCCAGAGCATCAGGTATTGTTGCCCCTGTCATTGTTATAAATTTATTAATCTGCCTGTAATTGGTAATCGGAATAATACCAGGGATGATCCGGCAGTTAATCCCTTTGTTGCGGGCCAATGTAACATATTTATAATAAGTTTCATTGTCAAAAAACATCTGGGTTATAAGAAAATCTGTCCCTGCTTCAAACTTGATCAGCATGTTTTCAAGATCTTCTTTTAATGTCGGGGACTCAGGGTGTTTTTCTGTATAGGCTGCTGCCCCTATGCTGAACGGATGTAATGTTCTGGCCAGAGTTATAAGGTCACTGGCATGCCGGAACTCATGATTACGAAGAAAAAAATCCTTTTCGTCTTTGGGCGGGTCTCCGCGAAGCAGCATCAGATTTTCAATCCCCGAGTTTTTCAGGTGGTTTATATCTGACACGACCTTTTCATGAGTTGCATTCACACAGGTATAATGAGCCATGGTCGTAAGGCCTATCTTGTTCTGCAGGTAATCAACCAGAGTAAACGTTCTTTCCTGGGTAGATCCCCCGGCTCCGTATGTTACAGACACAAAAGAGGGATCAAGTTTAAGAAGCTGACCGACATTGATGCCGAAATCAACGGCCGATATTTCATCTTTGGGCGGAAAGAACTCGAATGAAAAAGTCCTTTCTTTCCGGTTGAACAATTCGATGATTTTCATATCATGTTATTCTTGGAGCTAAAAGTAAAGATCAAAGATCTAAGATCTAAGATCTAAGAAAATGTATTAAATAAACATAGTAATCATAACAATCATAACAATCATAACAATCATAACAATCATAACCATCATAACAACTACAACAACCTAAGACCTACAACCTGCCTGACGGAAAGCATATCCTCAAATCTTCAAACCCTTAACCCTTCCTCACTTATAATTCAGATTCACCGGCAACCAGCTTTCTACGGTTTCCAATGAAACATTCTTTCGACTGGCATAGTCTTTTGTCTGGTCTTTTGCAATGTTACCCACAAAGAAATACCGTGAAGCCGGGTGTGCAAATATTAAGCCACTCACGGAGGCAGCCGGGTACATCGAATAGCTTTCCGTAAGTCTTATACCGGTCTTTTTTTCAGCATCTAAAAGTTTGAACAGGGTTTCTTTTTCTGTATGGTCAGGGCAGGCCGGGTAACCAAACGCCGGTCTTATCCCCTGGTATCGCTCCAGGAGCATTTCATCAAGTGACAGCGATTCATCAGGTGCATAACCCCATATCTCTTTGCGCACTTTTTCGTGGAGAAGTTCGGTAAAAGCTTCGGCAAGCCTGTCAGCCAATGCTTTTGTCATAATACCGTGGTAATCGTCGTGGTTCCTTTCATATTCCTTTAACAGTTCTTCTATCCCAAGACCTGCCGTAACAGCAAAAGCCCCAATATAATCGCGTATACCGCTTGATTTAGGAGCAACAAAATCAGCCAGGCAAAGGTTTGGTGAACCATCTGTTTTTTGCTCCTGGTTTCGCAGATTATAGAATCGTGCAATAATTTCTTTCCCCGATTCATCAGCATAAACTTCAATGTCATCTCCTGAAGAGTTGGCCGGGAAGATACCAAACACGCCCCGGGCAGATAAAAGTTTTTCATTGATTATCCGGTCGAGCAGCCGGTTTGCGTCATCGTATAATTTACGGGCTTCATCCCCGATTTTCGGATCGTTAAGCAGTTCGGGGAATTTTCCGCGTAATTGCCACACGATAAAGAAAAACACCCAGCTTATATAATCACGTATTTTCGTCAGCGGATAATCATTATAGACCTGTATACCGGTGAATGCTGGTTTATCAATTGTTGTTTTTTGCCAGTCAATTTTCAACCTGTTATTTCTCGCTTCATTAAGCGAAACATATTGCATTTGAGATTTTACTCCTGCATATGACCTGCGTAATGATTCATATTCTTTTCTGATTTGTTCCGTAAACTTTTTATTATGTTCCTTTGAAAGCAGGTTACTTACGACGCCTACACTTTTAGAAGCATCTTTGACATGGATGACAGGAGCCTGATAATGGGGCTCTATTTTAACTGCTGTATGCACTTTTGAAGTTGTTGCACCGCCTATGAGCAATGGCAGAGTAAATTCGTTTTTCTGAAGTTGCCTGGCGATATCGACCATAATTTCAAGTGACGGTGTTATAAGTCCGCTTAAGCCTATGATATTGGGTTTATGTTCCACGGCAGCCTGAAGTATTTTTTCTGTTGGCACCATTACCCCAAGATCAATCACTTCGTAATTGTTACAACCCAATACAACAGCAACAATATTTTTACCGATATCGTGCACATCACCTTTTACGGTAGCCAGTAAAATCTTACCGGATGATCCTGATCCTCCGGTATTGTCGGCATTTTTTTCTTCTTCAATGTATGGCAGAAGCGTTGCCACAGCTTTCTTCATCACACGGGCACTCTTTACCACCTGAGGGAGAAACATCTTTCCCGATCCAAACAGGTCTCCCACAGCTGACATCCCGGCCATCAAAGGCCCTTCAATTATGTTCAGTGCCCGGGGATAATATTTGCGCGCTTCAAGCACATCATCACTGATATAATCTGTAATGCCTTTTAAAAGGGCATGTTTTAGCCGTTCTTCAACAGGTGCATTTCTCCATTCATCAGGTTTATCTTCTTTTTTTTCTGATTGCTTTACCGTTTCAGCTAATGTTATTAATCGTTCGGTGGCATCGGTCCGCCGGTTTAACACCACATCCTCAACCCGTTCAAGTAAATCGGCCGGTATTTCATCATATACTTCAAGAAACGAAGGGTTAACAATTCCCATATCAAGTCCTTTTTTAATGGCGTGGTAAAGAAAAACAGAATGCATAGCCTCCCTTATCTTTTTATTGCCCCGGAATGAAAATGAAAGATTGCTGATTCCTCCGCTTACTTTTGCATGAGGCAGGTTTTCTTTTATCCATGCAATCGTATTGATAAAATCAACAGCATAATTATTGTGTTCTTCAATGCCTGTTGCGATAGCCAGAATATTAGGGTCAAAAATAATATCTTCGGGTTTTATATTTATCTTCTTGGTTAACAGATCGTATGCACGCCTGCATACTTCAGTCCTGCGCTCAAAAGTATCAGCTTGCCCCTGCTCATCAAAGGCCATTACCACCATGGCAGCTCCATATTGTTTTATTTTACGGGCCTGTTCAAGAAATGCTGTTTCTCCTTCCTTTAAGCTGATGGAGTTTACAACCGGCTTTCCCTGAACGCATTTCAGCCCGGCTTCAATAACGGTCCATTTCGATGAATCAATCATTACCGGCACTCTGGCAATATCGGGTTCTGCTGCCACCAGGTGAAGAAATCTCACCATACATTTTTCGGCGTCGAGCATGGCATCATCCATACATATATCGAGCACCTGGGCTCCGCCTTCGACCTGCTCGCGCGCTACAGCAAGGGCTTCTTCATATTTTTCATCACGGATTAACCCGGCAAATTTTGCCGATCCTGCCACATTGGTGCGTTCTCCGATATTGATAAAATTACTATCCCGGCTGATGGTGAGAGGTTCCAAACCACTCAGTCGTGTTTTAACAGGTATTTCCGGAATTTTACGCGGAGGATAATCGCGTGCCAGCCTTGAAAATGCTCTGATATGATCGGGTGTGGTTCCACAGCATCCGCCTAAGATGTTAACAGCTCCGGCTTCAAGAAATTCTTTCAGTTGACCGGCCATATCTTCAGGTGAATCATCGTATTCTCCGAACTGATTTGGCAAACCTGCATTGGGATGAGCACTGATATAAAAAGGTGCTTTTTGACTAAGTTCAATTACGTAAGGCTTCATTTCCCTGGCCCCGAGAGCACAGTTTACGCCTATGGTTAAAAGATCTGCCCAGGAAACCGAATTGAGAAAGGCTTCAATTGTCTGGCCCGAAAGGGTGCGTCCGCTGGCATCAGTAATTGTGCCTGAAACCATCAGGGGAAGGCGCATGTTTTTCTCACGGAATATTTCTTCTATGGCAAAGAGAGCAGCTTTGGCATTGAGGGTATCAAATACGGTTTCTAAGAGCAATAAATCAACACCGCCTTCAATCAGACCTTTTGCCTGTTCAGAATAGGTGTAAACAAGATCATCGAATGTCACGGCCCGGTAACCCGGATCATTGACATTAGGGGACAGGGATGCCGTTTTATTTGTCGGTCCCATGGAACCGGCAACAAATATAGGTCTTGATTTATCTTTCAGATTGTATTTGTCAGCAACTTCCCGTGCCAGCGTTGCTGAGGTTTTGTTCATCTCATAAACTGCCTCCTCAAGCTGGTAATCGGCCTGCGAAATGCGATTGGCATTAAATGTATTGGTTTCCAGGATATCAGCGCCGGCATCAAGATATTCACGGTGTACCTGCTGAATAATATCCGGACGTGTCAGAGAGAGTAAATCGATATTACCCTTAAGATCACGCTTATGATGAATGAATTTCTGTCCGCGATAGTCTTTTTCTTTCAGCTTGTACTGTTGTATAAGGCTGCCCATAGCGCCGTCCAGTATCAGGATGCGCTTCCGGATTTCATTATGTATGTCTTTCCCGCTCATATAATCAAACAAAAAATGCCGTTTCTCAAATTTTCTTCTGAGCAATGTTTTATCAGAAAATCATCCAAAAATATACCTTATTTTTATATGATTCAAAACAAAGAAGTCTGTTTGAACATGGCATCAGAAAATGAATACTGCCTGTTTTGAAAAATCGAAGGCCTTACCGGGTGCATCAGCCCTGGATTGTGCCGGTAAGATTTTTCACTATGCCAATAACGACTGCAATGCTTTTATGTTTTGTTCATTCCGGATATTTTTTCCCTGAGGCGTATACATATATTGAATTCTGTCCTTGTGAAATTCGTTTATTTTAGGTCTGACGATTTTCATCGTGCTGTTCATCAGTTTGTTTTCTTCGGTAAATCCTTCATTGATCAGGGCAAAAGTCGATGGCAGCCAGCGGTGGGGAAACATGTCTTCATACTTTCCGCCGGCCAGGAACTGATTAATCTCATGTTCAAACAGTTGAATGATCTCATTGTAAGTGTCTGGATTGTCTGCCTGCATGTGGTGTGTTGCCATCCATGATTTGAGTGCCTGAACATTAGGGTATATCAGTGCTGTAGTGTATGCGTTCTGATTATTATAGAGCATGCATTGTTCAATAAAAACCGATTGCTGTATGATGGCTTCTTCTATGCCTTCAGGACTGAATTTCTCACCATCATCGCCGATCAGCAGGCTCTTAAACCTCCCGAGGACATATAGAAATCCCTCTTTGGTCATGTAACCCAGGTCACCTGTATAAAGCCATCCATCTTTAATGGTTTCTGCAGTGGCTTCGGGATTATTCCAATAACCAGCCATGACATTCTCACCTTTGACCACAATTTCGCCTTTTTCACCCGGTGGAAGTTCTTTCCCGTCGGAATCGCATATCTTTAACTCAATATCGCTGACGAGGGTACCCGATGATCCCATCTTGTGTTTGGCAGGGTTATTGGCTGATATAACAGGGGCTGCCTCGGTAAGACCATAACCCTGATACATGGGAATCCCGATGGCATAAAAGAATTTTTGCAGGTCAATGTCAAGCAATGCTCCACCGCCAATGAAATACTGTAATCTACCGCCAAAAGCCTGCCTTACCTTGCTGAATAATATTATATCAAATAGTTTACAGACTGGTTTTAAAAGGAAACGCAAACCCTTCCCTTTATCCCAGCCTGTGCGGTTATATGTATAGGCAACTGCAAGCGCAAACCTGAATAATTTCTCTGTCAGTTTTCCCTTATCCTTTATCCCCTTTTCAATATTCTTTTTGAAATTCTTGGCCAGTGCCGGCACGCTCAAAAGCAAATAAGGCCTGTTCTCTTTAATATTAACAGGAATGTTTTTAAGGGTTTCTATAGGGGAATTTCCTGTCTGGACAGATGCAAAACTTGCTCCGCATGACATCAATGTGTATATACCGCATGTGTGTGCAAAGGCGTGATCCCAGGGAAGTATCATTAAGGTTGTCCAGTCACTGGGAATTTTGAACAATGATAACGATTGCCTGATATTGGCGATGTAATTACCATGGGTGAGTATTATCCCCTTAGGATCAGCTGTGGTGCCTGAAGTATAGCAAATATTAGCATAGTCGCCGAATTCTACCGATTGCCAGCGTGCCGAGAAATCTTCCCCCCCGGTTTTTAAAAATTCTTTTCCTGATTCCAATACAGCTTCATATGAGAGCTCATTATTTTCATATTTTTCCTGTTGATCGAGGATGATTATTTTTTCAAGGGTGTCGATTTCATTAAAAACCTGCCTGACTTTTTTAACCTGATTTTTTGAGACAATGACAAAACGGGCGCCGGAGTGTTGTAATCTGAATTTAATTTCAGAAGGCTCAGTAAGTTTTATCGATAACGGTACATCAACCGCACCGGCATAAAATATACCAACCTCACTGATTACCCAATCGTTACGTCCCTCTGCCAACAAGGCGATCCGGTCGCCTTTTTTTACGCCAAGTTCTATCAGTCCTGCTGCAAACTGATATACTTTCTCACGGACTTCACGAAATGAGGTGCCGACGTATTGATTATTCCTTTTTTCAAGCAGGCATATATTGTCAGCATATTTAGTTATGCAGTCTTCAAAAAGGTCAATGAGGGTTTTCATAGCATATGGTATTGAGATTTAAGGGCCAAATTAAAAAAAAAACCCGAGATAGTGCAGAGAGTTTGAAGATTTACAGCTGGCGTTCATAGTTCACGGTTCACAGTTCACTGTTTCTTCACTGGTTCAAGCGTCCGCTTGGACCTGCGTTAAGATCAAAGATTAAAGATAAAGGATTAAAGAAGTACTCCTAAATCAGTCGATCAAAAAATCACTCAATCACCAAATATTTTAGAGGCACAAGCGGACGCGCCAGTATGAGTGCAACAGGACTGCATGACCACAGTCGACCAATTAACAGATTTTTGATAAGGAAGGTGACAAAAAATAAAAAAGCCCCGAAAGGGGCGGTATGTTAATTTCCTGGGCGTTGACGCCTTGTCACTGCCGGAAGTAAAATTGTTGTGATGCCCGTATTTTAGTGATGGGTGGTAATAGGATTCAATAAAACATCCATCATTGAGAAGAGTTCATTCAGATTAATGGGCTTTGTCACATAACCGTCACCCCCAGCCTCAATACATTTTTCATACTCATCATTCATCGCATTGGCAGTTTGAACGATAATAGGAAGATTGGGCTTGAATTCTCTGATTTGCCTGATAGCCTCCAGTCCGTCAAAGACCGGCAATTGTAAATCCATGAGTACCAGATCAATATGGTTATTCAGACGGCAGAATTCAACGGCCTGCTCACCATTAATAGCCCATATTATGTTAATATTGGTTCTTCTTGTTAAGACGAGTTCTATATAACGAAAACTCATTTCATCATCTTCAGCCACCAAAACGGTACGGTTTTTCCAATTATACTCCATAATACAAATTGTGTTTTTTGTCTGCAATTTTGTCACTTTTATATACGGTATTATCAGCCGACAGGTAAAACTTGTTTGATGAAATGACCTTTTGCAAGTTTTAATGAATAAAACACGATGATAAATGTTAAACCGTTTTTTTGTCTGAGTATGACATGTGTTATTGTTTACCTGTTCGCTTTTTTGTAATTTTTTGAATAAATACATCATGCTATGAATACATCCTTTGATCCGGCAGAACAAATACAGAACCTGCTTCAATTCGGTGAATTCGGAGGTGTTAACCCTTCCATTACCGATAGTTCAACTTTTACTTTTTTGGATCCGGTTACCATGACAGAAACTTTTCTTGGACATACAGAAGGCTGTTTTCTGTATTCCAGGCATTGGAATCCCAGCAACAAATATCTCGCTGATGCGCTGGCTGCAATGGAAGGTACTGAAAACGCCTGGATAACAGCTTCGGGAATGGCTGCAATAACCTGTGCGATATTACAACTGTGCAACTCGGGTGATCATCTGATAACCAGCGTTACCACCTACGGAGGTACTTTTGCCTTTCTCAGCAATTACCTGCCAAAGTTTAATATTTCGGTCAGTTTTGTTGATATCACTGATATTGATAGTATAAAGCAAGCCATCAGACCGAATACAAAACTTATATATACCGAAACTGTTACCAATCCTTTGCTTCAGATCTCTGATATTCCTGTATTGTCTGATATTGCCCGGGAACACGGAATTACCCTCATGGTTGACAACACATTCATTCCGATGGCTGTATCACCGGCACGATTAGGAGCTGATATTGTAGTCTATAGTCTTACCAAGTTCATCAATGGCAAAAATGATTGCATTGCCGGAGCTATTTGCGGAACAAATGATTTTATTGATGCCCTGTCTAATGTTAAGAATGGAACGGCTATGCTGTTGGGGCCTGTACTTGATCCTCTCCGGTCTTCCGGTATTCTGAAGAATCTTCACACATTGCACATAAGGATGAAACAACACAGTCATAATGCAATGACCATGGCCAAAGGGCTTCAAAAACTTGGTGTAAAAGTGATTTATCCTGGATTACCCTCTCATCCGCAACATGAGCTGTTTTGTACAATGGTAAATCCGGGGTATGGCTATGGAGGCATGATGGCCATTGATGTTGAAACAGTTGAAAAAGCCAATGAACTGATGGGCATGATGCAGGCTGAAGGGGTAGGATATCTGGCTGTAAGCCTTGGATATTTTAAAACATTGTTCAGTAACTCCGGCCGAAGCACCTCTTCAGAAGTCCCGAAGGAAGTGCAACAGAAAATGGGATTATCAGAAGGTCTTGTGCGATTTTCGATAGGTCTTGACAACAATATTGACAAGTCTTTGATGAAGGTCAGGTATTGTTTGACAAACCTTCGTATTATTTGATTAAAGAATTGCACTGTGAGTACTCATTTTTTACCTTTGAGTTAAAATTAAAAAATGAAAAAATCTGCTTTGTCATTGGCAATTGCCGGTATCATTATTATTGCATTATCTGGTTGTGAAGAATTATTGGATAAAGTCGGAATTACAATTAGTTCAGATTATACAAATATTGATTTTACAGTCAATCCTGACAATGCCGGCACATATACAGAGAAGATCGAGGTCATCGATTCCAACCTCGATAGTCTGATTGAAGCTGAAGGTCAGAATGTTGGTGAACTGAATTCGGTTAAAATCAAAGACGCCATGATCCTTGTTTTGGGAGAAGGTAATCTCGATCCCTTTGAATCCTTCCTGTTGACTATTGAAGCCCCTGGTAAAGCGGTGGTTAAGATTGCTGAGGTAACTTCTGTTGGCCTTGGCTTAAAAGAAATTCCAATGATAAAGGAAGAAGTGGATCTTTCAGACTATTTGAAATCAGATCAATACACAATAAAGGTTAAAACTGTACTTGATCAGGATTTGGAAACGCATATGAATATGCGGGCCAGGGTACGTTATGATATCAAAGTTGGATTGTAAGCAACAAGTTAGTACCTTCATTTTAGCTTATTCCCGGTGGAATGCCACCGGGAATTTTTATAATAATAAAGCCGTTGATGGCAGGATAAAAGACATAACGCTTATCTGTTTTTTATAAGATAAGCGTTGACATAATTCCGGAATACTTCCCATAATACAATACCGGCACTTACTGCAATGTTAATGGAATGCTTTGTTCCAAGCTGTGGTATTTCAATGCTCAGGTCACATAGATTAACAATATCCTGATCAACACCATGTATCTCATGTCCGAAAACAAGAGCATATCTTTCCCCGGGTTCTGTCCTGAAATGATGCAACATAATGCTTTTTTCCGTTTGTTCAATGGCGCAAAGCGTATATCCCTCAGACCGTAATTGAGCAAGCGCATCATTAGTCTTGTCAAAATACGACCAGTTAACAGCATCTGTAGCTCCCAGTGCTGTTTTATGAATTTCCCTGTGAGGGGGGGTGGCTGTTATGCCGCATAAAAAAAGCGATTCTATTAAAAAAGCATCACAGGTACGGAATACAGAACCTATGTTATTCAGACTTCTGACGTTATCCAGTACAACCACAACAGGTATTTTTTCAGCCTTTTTATATTCTTCAACTGATTTACGGTTCAGCTCAGCATTGGCAAGTTTTCTCATCTCTTCGGTAAATAGATAAAACTTGAATTAATCTGTGCTAAAATAGTCGAAATGAAAGAATCTTGGATAATAATTAACTTAAGTTACTATTTATGAAAATAATACTTAATAATTGATTTAAGATTGAAGATTAACGATTTAAGAATTATGAAGTCAAAGGCAAAAACAAAATAATCAATACACTACAAACCTGGACTCACCCTTCTAAAATCAAAAATCTGCATTCTTAATTCTTAAATCATATTAAGGATTTTATAACTGTCAACTTGAATTGAATACAAAACAGGTTAATGTTAAGTAATACATTATAAGTTAAAAAAAATAAATATTTTCGTAGAAAAAACAATAATAGTCAGGCATAGGCTGTAAATACGAAAAAACCAGATGAATATCCACGAATATCAGGGCAAATCAATACTTAAAAAATTTAATGTTAACGTACCTTTTGGCGTTGTGATCGATGATGTTTTACAGGCGGAAGCTGCGGCAAGGGAAGTACAGGAAAAGACCGGGACAAACACATGGGCCGTCAAGGCACAGATACATGCCGGTGGCCGAGGGAAAGGCGGTGGTGTTAAAATTGCCAAAACCATTGAAGAAGTCAAACAATATGTCAGGGAAATTCTGGGGATGCAATTGATTACACACCAGACAGGACCTCAGGGAAAAAAGGTGAACTGGATACTCATTGAACAGGGAATTTATTACCCGGGGGAAAGTCTTGTCAGAGAGTTTTATATGAGCCTGCTGCTTAACAGGATTACAGGAAGAAGTGTTATCATGTATTCTACCGAGGGAGGTATGGATATTGAAGCTGTTGCAGAAAAGACACCGCACCTGATACACCGTGAGGATATTCATCCCGGTGCCGGACTGCAAACTTTTCAGGCCAGGAAGATAGCTTTTAATCTTGGACTCGAAGGTAAAGCATTCAAGGGTATGACAGCCTTTGTGACTGCCCTCTGCAAGGCTTACGAAGCAAGTGATGCATCTCTTTTTGAGATTAATCCTGTGCTGAAAACATCTGATGATTGCATCTTTGCTGCTGATGCTAAGGTTAATCTTGATGATAATGCCCTTTTCAGGCATCCTGAATATTCAGCGTTGCGCGACCTTTCTGAAGAAGACCCGGCAGAGGTCGAAGCTTCTGCACATAACCTTAACTTCATAAAACTTACAGGAGACGTGGGCTGCATGGTAAATGGTGCCGGACTGGCTATGGCAACAATGGATATCATCAAACTATCAGGCGGCGAACCTGCCAATTTCCTCGACGTGGGAGGAACAGCCAGCGCACAGACTGTTGAAGCCGGATTCAGAATAATTTTAAAAGATCCATCAGTGAAGGCCATTCTTATAAATATTTTTGGCGGTATAGTAAGGTGTGACCGTGTGGCTCAAGGTGTCGTAGATGCATCTCGGTCAATTGGAACCATTCCTGTTCCTGTAATAGTCAGGCTTCAGGGGACCAACGCTGCAGAAGCAAAAACACTTCTGGATCAGTCTGGGTTGAAGGTCTTTTCTGCTGTATCGCTTGGGGAAGCTGCAGCCCTTGTAAAAAAATCGGTTTAATTTAAAATCATGTGCTATGAAAAAAATAATTAGCCTTGTTCTTTTTTCTTTTTTGGTTTTTTTACTGAACAACAACAACAACACTCTATACGGGCAGCAGCAAAAACAAGTCCTTTATTTGTCCGGAACGGACAATGAAAACACGGTTACCTGGGATTTCTTTTGCACAGGCGGAAGGAAATGCAATGTCTGGACATCCATCGAGGTGCCTTCCTGCTGGGAACAACAGGGTTTTGGAACTTATAATTATGGCCGTGACTACCACACATACGGTAAGAAATTCCGGTATGCTGACGAACAGGGGATATATCGCTATGATTTTCAGGTTCCGGCAGACTGGAAAGACAGGGAAATCTATATCATATTTGAGGGTGTTATGACAGATGCAGAAGTATTCATTAACGGTAAATCAGCCGGTGCAAAACACAGAGGCGCTTTTTACCGGTTTGAATATAACATTACATCGCTGGTAAAGGCCGGCTCTGTCAATCAACTTGAAGTTAATGTCAGCAAAATGTCGGATAATAAGTCGGTTAACCATGCAGAACGATATGCCGATTACTGGATATTCGGGGGAATATTCAGACCTGTTTATCTTGAATCTTTTCCAAAGGCCCATATTCACAGGACTGCCATCATTGCTGATGCGAAAGGCCATTTTACAATGGACCTTTTCCCTGAAAATATTCGGAATGAACATTCTATGGAGGTTGCCATTCTTGATGGAAATAAGAAAGTGGCTGCGTTAACCCGGACGAAAATAAAGCCTGGCGATTCCGTTGTGCGTGTTTTTGCAAGGGTGACCGATCCTTTGTTGTGGACAGCAGAAACACCAAACCTTTATACTGCTGAAGTCAGATTGAGTTCAAAGGGCGAAATACTGTATACCACTTCTCAGCGTTTTGGTTTCCGGACTGTTGAAGTTAGGCCGGGTGATGGAATATACATTAATGGAACAAAAATCAAAATGAAAGGCATCAACAGGCATTGCTTCTGGCCGGAAACAGGGCGTACACTGAATTATACCATTAATCTTATGGATGTTAAGCTTATGCGGGAAATGAACATGAACGCCGTAAGGTGTTCTCACTATCCGCCGGATGAAGAATTTCTTGACCTTTGCGACTCCCTTGGTTTATACGTCCTTGATGAACTTGCCGGATGGCAGAATGCCTATGATACTGAGACAGGCGAAAAGCTGGTGAAAGAGATGGTTATTCGCGATGTCAATCATCCGTCAATTCTGTTCTGGAGCAATGGTAACGAGGGAGGGCATAACAAAGATCTTGACGATGATTATGCCCGCTACGATCCTTCCGGCAGACCTGTGATTCATGCGCACCACAGGCCCGGAAATGCCTTTAATCATATTGACTGCAATCACTATGAAAACTATTACAGCAGTGGCAGTATCCTTAATGATTCTCTCATCTATATGGTAACTGAATTTCTCCATTGCCAGGAAGATGGCGGAGGCGGAGCAGGCCTGCATGATTTTTGGGAACAGATGCTGGATGCTCCACGATCAGGAGGCGGATTTTTATGGGCATTGATAGATGAAGGCCTGGTCCGGACCGATATGAACAATTTAATTGATGTCAATCGTGTCAATGCTAACGATGGTGTGTTAGGTCCGCATCGTGAAAAGGAAGGCAGTTTTTATGCCATCAGGGAGATATTTTCACCTGTTTATACCGGCATGAAGGAAATGCCGGATACCTTTGACGGTATCATGGAAGTCGAAAACCGTTATGCATTTATCAATCTTAATCAATGCAGTTTTAAAATAGCACTGGTGAATTTCAGAAAACCATGGGAAGATCAGCCGGGACATATTACAGAATTTGAAAAAACAATTCCCGGTCCCATTGTGCCACCGGGCATGAAGGGGCAGTTAAACCTGGATTTGCCGGTTGACTGGAAAGGATATGATGCCATGCTTCTTACAGTTTGCAATCCCTCTGGCGAAGCCGTATATGACCGCAGCTGGAAAACAAAAGGTAATCTGGAAATCCTTGATCCATTTACAGAATTTGAGAATGATAATAAAACAGAAACAACTGATGGCGATTCCTCCATTACAATGAGTGCATCTGGAATATCTGCTGAATTCAGCAAAACCACCGGCCGGCTCATTAAACTTGAAAACCGCCATGGTAAGGGGCTTTTATTCAATAACGGACCAGTGCTTTGCAGTGGTTCAGCCCGAATGAAAGAAATAAAGCAATATAAAGAAAATGATGGTAATACTGTTGAATCACTTTTCGAAGGAGACCTGCTTTATACAAAGTGGAAAATGCATCACAACGGCTGGGTAAGCCTCGAATATGAGTATTCGCTTGAAGGTGATTACCCTTATGCCGGCATCAGCTTTAATTATCCCGCGTCAAATATTATCGGGGCCAAATGGTTTGGGAAAGGGCCTGTCCGTGTCTGGAAAAACCGGATGTACGGCGTGAATTATGATGTATGGGAGTCGCTGTATAACGATACATGGACAGGACAGTCTCCCTGGATCTATCCTGAATTTAAGGGATATTTTGCCGATGTTGGATGGCTGGAACTGAATACAACAGAAGGTAAATTATTGATGATCAGCAAAGAAGATGATCTGTTTGTAAGGTTGTTTGATTTTTATGCTCTGTCTGGAGAAAAGCCTTATCCTGACCTGCCTGTTGGCGATATTTCTATGCTCGACTGTATTCCCCCTATCGGCACAAAAATGGCCACACGTATTGATCGCAATGCTTCGGTGTTGGGACCAGAAAGCAATATGAACACGATAAGTACACCCGTTAAGAGAACCTTGTATTTTTATTTTGGATTACCCGGAGAATAAAGAGTTATAAAACATACCCGTGCTGTTAAATACAAATGTTGGCTTGTTATTAGCCTGAGCTGGATACTATACAGCAATCCTTTTTTCATGCTGAAAGAAGAACAGCCATTATAATCAGAAACCCGGTATTTGCCTGTTTTTTTACCTGACATATTTTACCATAAATAAAACAATTATTCCATTTGTGTTAGTTATGGGAAGCCTATATTTCGGATCAATCAATGCTATATTCATTTCTGCTGGTGTTATAAACTTAATAATCTGAAATATGAAAAAGATAATGAACATTGCTTGTATGGTTTTATTGCTCCATCTACCCCACATTGAAACCTTTGGACAATCTGATCTGCTTTCTCCTGCATCAGCACACTGGGAGCTTACTGATCCGTCGGCAGGCGGGACAGGGATAAGCGTTGCCACTGAAGGACAGATGTCTGCTTCCGAAGAAACCTTTTATAATACGGAGGCTCCGAATTATACCGGACCCGGGGAAAGTCAGCGAATCCGTATGGCGAATACCGGCAACACATGGCCGGCAAACCTTACATATCAGATGGACACTGTTTTTGTTCAGTTTACCGTGGCGCCCAAAGAATCCAACAACCTTGTCATTGACTCATTGTCTTTTAAAATATGCGCCATGTCATCATCAACTTTTGAAGCCAATATTTACTATTCAAAAGACTCGACTTTCGCAACATCAACCAAAGTCAGGTATGTTGATGCAGGTTCCAATAATTATCTTTCAACAAGCGGGCTGGAATTGCTGGCCCTTAATGATCTGAACATTACAGTTGAACCGGGAGAATCCTTTTACCTCAGGTTTTATCCATGGCATGAAAACTCAAGTGTTTCAACAGGAAAATATATGTGCCTTCAGGATGTATATATTTCGGGGCAAACTGAAAGCCTTCGTACTCCGGCTTCGGTTACCTGGTATGAAAACGGCATTGAGGGTCCTGTGGTTTCAGGAGGTCTGATCGCCGGTAATGCATTCTACAGCGATTCCATGACATTATATTCCTCAACAACTGATTTGCCTTTGAACGGGACCAGCCTGACATTAACCGCCGGTGCTGTCCATACTGTGTCAAAAAACTGGAATGCGGAATCTGATACGGTTAATTACCTTTATTTTGGCAGTTCAGTACGTCCGAAAACAGGGGGCACTTTTCATGTCGATTCTGTGACAATGAATATTGGCGGCTGGTTTTCTTCAAATTTAAAGGCTGCTTTTTATTATTCCTTAAATGCTGATTTTGCAGATGCTGTTTTATTGAAAGATGACACACAACTTCCGGGAAATTCACTGGACCATTGGTTGTTGTCAATGGATACCAATATTTACACCGGACAGACACTGTATCTGAGAATATACCCTTATAGCACTGCGGCCGCAGGATGGGCTAAACTGGTTGCTGTCAATGACTTAAAAATACACGGGTCAACCATTGGCGTAACGGCCGATCCGCCAACCGTTACCACAGCAGGTCTGTCATATCTGTCTACAACATTTGTGACCAGTGGAGGTAATATACCTTCTGATGGCGGGGCGCTTGTGACACAGCGTGGTGTGGTTTGGGATACGCTTACCGGCGCAACGGTGAACGACAATATGACATCCGATGGCACAGGTTCGGGTTCTTTTATCAGCCAGGTAACAGGTCTGTTTCCCGGTGAGACATATTACCTGCGTGCTTATGCCATCAATATTGCCGATACATCATATGGTGAGGAGTACACTTTCACAACCCTTGATTCTGTTCTTGTGCCTGCAGTTACAACCGGGGCTGTTTCGGCTGTAATGGTACAGACAGCCGGGAGTGGAGGTGAAGTAACTG
This sequence comes from Bacteroidales bacterium, assembly GCA_016934055.1. GTDB lineage: Bacteria > Bacteroidota > Bacteroidia > Bacteroidales > UBA10428 > UBA5072. The sequence goes on from JAFGTR010000071.1 coordinate 21,812, forward strand.
ACTGGGGTGGCGATACCGTTACAGCACGTGGAATTTGCTGGGATACGGTAAGTTCTCCCACTATTGATGATAGTTATACAGTAAATGGTAAAGGTTTGGGCTCTTTCAAAAGTACACTCTATCCTCTTGAACAGGGGAGAAAATATTACGCACGCGCTTATGCAACAAATTCAGCGGGCACGGGTTATGGCAGCGAAGTAAGTTTTACAACCCAGCTTCCGGGGCCCGATGTCACAAAAACAGTCGCCAAAGACGGCAGTGGTGATTATACAACTGTACAGGCTGCATTTGATGCAGTACCGGATCTGTATACCGGAACCTGGACCATATATGTTAAACCTGGAGTTTATAAGGAAAAACTTCTGCTTGACAAAAACAAGACAAATGTGGTTTTAAGAGCTGATCATCCGGACAGTGTCATCCTTACTTACGATGATTATGCCGGAAAATCCAATGGGACAGGCAGCACACTGGGAACTTCGGGCTCGTACAGTGTGGGTATTGATGCAAGCGATTTCATGGCCGTAAAAATTACGTTCCAGAACACAGTTATAAATGACGGTTCTTTTGCCAACCAGCAGGCGGTCGCATTACGTACAAACGGCGACAGGCAAAGTTATTATAACTGTAAGTTACTCGGCTACCAGGATACATATTATACATACGGGCTTGGACGCGTGTACATGAGAGAATGTTATATTGAAGGTTCAGTTGACTTTATATTTGGCAAGGCTACCGTTGTTTTCGACAGTTGTGAACTGAAGATGAACAGAAATGGTGGTGTCTTTACGGCTGCCAGCACGGATGTGAATTCAAAATTCGGTTATGTTTTCAGGAATTGTAAGCTGATGACCTATCCTGTTGGTTTCGACGGAAATGCCATATCAAATGTATATTTGGGAAGGCCCTGGCAGGGAAACCCCAAAGTTGTTTATATGAATTGTTATGAACCGTCAACAATTGCTTCAGCCGGCTGGACATCGATGAATTCGGGTCTCGAGCCCCTCTTTGCCGAATACAATTGCTCCGGACCGGGCTATAAACCTGATCAACGGTCAACAAATGTCAATTATCCTGGTATACAGCTTACTGATGAAGAAGCATCCGTTTATACTCCTGATAACATTTGCTCTGCATCAACAAATCCGTCTTTTGGCATTGACTGGATGCCTGAGGATTTAAGTTTTAAGATGACTCAAGCCATCACTTTTGATCAGCTGCCCACTGATAGAAGTGTGGGTGATGAGCCATATATACTCACAGCAACAGCAAGTTCAAACCTTGAGGTAAGTTATATTAGCTCAAATACCGATGTGGCTGTTGTCACCGGAGATGAGGTGACATTCGTCGGATCAGGCACCACAGATATTACAGCCTTGCAGGAGGGAAATTATCTTTATCATGCTGCCACCAACGTTGTTCAAACATTAACAGTCAGTCCAAGTGCCATCAATGAGAGTGATCTCTCAATTGTACATGTTTTTCCGAATCCGGCAACGGACCGTATTTTTATAAAACGGCAAAGCGTTGAGCCGATGAACCTCAGACTGATGAATGTGACAGGACAGGTGTTGATAAGCAGTACTCTCGTTTCTGATAATGAAATTGTTGATATATCTGATCTGGAAATGGGCGTTTATTTTTTGGAGCTGGATAACAGGATATTCAGGATTATTGTTGAATAGTAAGTAATTAAGTTCAATCAGTCTGGATAATTAAAAATACTTTTAAACAAAGCAGGGACGCCATATTATGGGTGTCCCTGCACATATAAGGCTCTTTTATGAAAAGACTATGCATCATCTGCATGTTGGTTTTGTGCTGCCTCTTATTGTCATCAGGCAGTCTTATGCTGGCCGGCAACACTATCGTTCCAGGTTTTAACGGACATAGCCTGTTTGCTCCCGAATCAGAATCTTATCAATGGTTTTTCAACGGAAGGATTATCCCCGGAGAGTCCGGCCGTGAAATATACCCGGAGAAATCAGGTGTGTATACAGTTGTAACAGAAAATGATAACGGTTTTGTTGCATCAGCTTCCGTAACTGTTCAGGTTACAGCTGATGCAGTGAGAAAAATATATGTGATAGGTGATTCGACAGCTTCATTTTATGAAACCAGTCGCTATCCCCGAACCGGTTGGGGTCAGGTTTTGCAACCATTCTTTTTATCCGATAGTATTCATATCGTTAATAAGGCTATGAGCGGCCGCAGTTCAAAAAGTTATTATTCCGATCCGGCCGGTTGGCCTGCTGTACTTAAAGTCCTTGAGAAAGGGGATTTTCTGTTTATCCAGTTCGGACATAATGATGCCAAGATAGAAGATACAACCCGTTATACAGAACCATATACAACCTACAAGGAGTATCTCTCCGTATATATCGACAGCGCAAGGGCAAGAGGTGCATTTCCTGTTTTACTAACGCCCATTCACCGGAATAAGTGGAGCGGATCGTCTATCGACGATTCTCACGGTGACTATCCTCCTGCCATGCGACAGCTCGCAGATGAAAAAAATGTACCATTGATTGATATGCACAGAAAATCAGAGGTGTTATTTGAATCTCTTGGTGAGACATATGTGACAGATACATTATTCATGCATTTTCCTGCCGGACTTCATTCCGGTTATCCCGAAGGGAGCGAAGACAACACTCATTTTCAGGAGTATGGTGCATATTTATTGTGTGAACTGATTGTTGATGGTATCAAAGAACTTCAATCTGATACCACCATGGCGTTATTGACTTCTTCACTTTTACCGGCTGTTCATGTTAGAATTATGCCGGAACCTGCTCTCACAGGAAACGTCAGAGGATATGGCGTTTATTCGGCCGGAAAGATAATTCAGCTTCAGGCTTATCCGAAAACCGGTTATCATTTTGTTAACTGGACAATGAATGATGAAATAATAGGCGATACAAACATATTGGAATTTGAATTGGATTCAGTAAATATTTCAATTACAGCTAATTTTGTAGTCAGTCCGGTTTCAGGTGTTGCTCCGGCAGGACAACCTGATGATTTGAGAATTTTCCCAAATCCTGCAGGCGATCATATTGTTATTAAATCAGCGGAGAGAATTGAAGCTGTTGAGTTTATTGATCTGAAAGGAAGGATATTTTACAGTGAGCGCTGTAAGGATTTTTATGCCCGTGTCAATCTCAGAGGTCAGATGAGTCCGGTATTCCTTGTAAAAGTAAACACTGATAAAGGATATACCATTAAGATGGTTACAGCGGGCAGGAGGTGAATGCAGAATCAAGAATCAAGACAAAGGATAAAAGATAAAGGATAAAGGATAAAGAATAAAAGAAAACTAACCGTAACAACTTCAATCTTATGGATGATGTTCTTTTATATTTAAAGGACTTTAAAGTATATTGTTCGTTGTCTTCTTACAATTTATCCCTTACGGCAGCCATCTGAATAAGTATTTCCGGATCTTCTTCGGCGGCAGAGCCTACAACCACAATATCGGCTCCGGCCTTGTAAAGGTTAAATATATCTTCAGGGGTTCGGATTCCTCCTCCGACCATAAGGGGAATACCGATATGCTTCCTTACTTCTGCCACTACTTTTTCACTTACCCGACGGTCAGCTCCGCTGCCGGCTTCAAGGTATATCATTTTATGTCCGAGCATTTCTCCTGCCATTGCTGTTGCGACAACAATGTCGGGCTTTTCGACCGGAATGGGCCTGGTATTGCTGATATACTCAACCGAACTGATTGATTTGCCGTCAATAAGAATATAACCGGTAGGAATAATCTCGAGGCTTGATTTCTTTAAAAAATGAGCAGCCAGTACATGATTCCCGATCAGGTAATCAGGGTTCCTTCCTGATATCAGAGCCAGTAAAAGGATTCCATCAGCCTTTTCTGATAACTGGAGTAAACTCCCCGGGAATAATATAACCGGAACAGAACTTGTCTTTTTAATGACAGTTACGGTATGGTCTATTGGTTTTGATACCAGGCTGCCCCCGACCAGTATAAAGTCAAGTGTCGTTTTGTTCGCAATGGTCAGGGCTTTGACCAGTGATTCATCGTTATGGTTGTCAGGATCAATAAGAAGGGCAAACTTTTTCTCCGGACTTGTGAGTAATGTATTGTAAATCATGCTTTTTTATTTCGAACTCCAGACTACAACATAATTATCGATTTTCATATATTCAAGCACGAAAAGGTCATTTCTAAGACGGTTTCGCACCCATCCGGTGAGTGATCCCTGAGGTTTCGGGAAAAAAGGCTCGATGGTAATATTTTCTTTCAGCTGAATATCCTGTTTGTCACATATTTTGTACAGGGCTTCTTTGGCACACCAGTGAATATACATATGAAATGTGTTCAGTTCAGGATCTTCAGTAATAATCTCATCGCTGTTGATAAAGCGATGGGCAATCCGGCTAATGCGATGTGACATATATTCCATATCGATACCCACGCGTTTCTTCTGACTCAGCAGGATGGCCGTCAGATCCTTTGAATGCGAAATACTGATGTTGTAATAATTCCCCTTCACATAAGGTTTTCGGTTCCCGTCATAAGTGATACCCAGTTCACGTTCTGTCATTTCATTGAGCAAAACCCTGACACTAAGCCATTCCAGCTTGCGCTCGTAGTTCCTGAAGTTTTCCACTATTTCTAATTCTTCCGGAAGCAGGACAAGGCGATGAAGAAGGTTATCATAGTCTTCCTGTATCTCCCAGATTCCAAGCTGGCATTCACTTTCAAGATGTTCATTCAGGATCAGTGCCACTGTTTTGCGTTTTTATTTCCACTTCAATGTTTCAATCAGGTGTAAAATGTCTTCTTTAAGGAATTCTAATACCGGGGCTATTGAATCAATATTGGGAGGTACACCGAAATAGAGAGATCCGCTCAGAAAATTATGAAGACTGTCGGTAGCAAAGAAGCTGACAGAGGATGCTGTGTTTCCCCGGATATCATATAATATGCCGTATACATGACGATCAGGGTAATAAAAAGGTTTGTCGATGATATCGTCGGCTTTAATAATGTGTTTATAGGCCAGCATCCTTATATCTTCAATATAGTCAGCCAGGTTTTCGTTGACCGGCTTATAGGTAAGGTGGATCTTGCCTTTGAATTGGGAAAATTCAATATTGTTCCAGCAGGGTTCTGCATCTTTGCCTGTATATTCGACTATTTCCCCATAAACAGGATATTCGAATGTAAAAGGACATTCGGTAGAATACTGGCGATAGGCCTTTTCAGGTAAATCTATACGGAAGTATGCCCTGGGTTTTGGTGTATAAGTCTTTTTGCAGCTAACCGCCGGAAACAGTACCAATACCGTCAGTATTGTCCATATAAATGATATGATATTATGCCGGTTTCTCATTTTTATTTTCAGGTTGTGATGTGCTTACCTGAATCTGTTTTATTCTTCTTGTGTCAACAGATTTAATTATAAAATTGTAATGCTTGCAGCGAATTGTTTCGTTTTTCCTTGGAATTTCTCCTTTCAACTCCAGGATTAGTCCGGCAAGCGTATCAGCTTCCCCTTTCACATCGTCGAAAAGATCTTCCTTTTCGTTCATGATCTTGAAAAAATCGTTCAGTGCTATTTTCCCTTCAAAGAGATAGGTGTTATCATCAACTTTAAGATAAAAAGGATTTTCTTTATCCGATTCATCGGTTATTTCGCCGACAATTTCTTCGAGTATATCTTCCAGTGTTATGATCCCTGATGTACCACCGTATTCATCAATAACGACAGCCATATGAATTTTATTGGTTTGAAATTCACGCAACAGGTCGCTGATCTTTTTTGTTTCAGGCACATAATAAGGAGGGCGGATAAGCGATTGCCAGCGAAATTTTCCGGTTTTGTTAAGGTGGGGCAGGAGGTCTTTAATGTACAGAATACCTTTAATATTATCGAGGTCGTTGTCATAAACCGGAATACGGGAATATCCTGATTCCACAATCAGAGCTATCAGTTTACTGAAGGTCGATTTGATACTTGCTCCCGAAACATCAACCCGTGATGTCATAATCTCCCGTACATCAATATTTCCAAACTTAACAATACCTTTCAGGATGGTTTTGTCTTCATTGATATTTTGTTCTGTCAGCTCCAGTGCATCTGACAATTCATTTATTGAAATATTCTTTCTGCGTTGTACAAACATTTTGTTTACCAATGAAGTAGACTTTATAAGGATTGAATTGACGGGTCTGCAAATCTTTTCGGAGATATCAAGCGGAGCAGCCATGAACCGGGCGAAACTCATAGCATGCCTGTTTGCATATACCTTGGGAAGAATTTCTCCGCTAAATACAATCAATGCCGTAATAACAATGACCTGTATAATGAAACCAATAACAGGGGAATGGCTGAAATCAAAAAGAGAATTGGTGATAAAGGCAGCAATGATGACAATACCAACATTGATGAGATTGTTAAGAACTAAAATGCTGGCTAATAAACGGTTGGGTATATTCAGCAATTTTATCACCGTGCGACTGCTTTTTGTTTTGGAATTTCTTAGTTCTTCCATGTCAGAAGGCGTTAATGAAAAATAGGCTGTTTCTGATCCTGACACTAAGGCGCTGCAAATCAACAAAAACAAAACTGCCAGTATAGCAATCAAAACCTCAATACTGAAGGGTTTTGTGTATATCAGCAGAAATGAAAGAAGTGCTTCCTGGTAAGAATCTGTTTCCAATTCAGAACACTAATTGGTTTACTGAAAGAACCTAAAATGGAAGATCGTCAGCTTCAGGGCCTGGTTCAGGTATATTTGCAGTTTCTGATGGCTTCGAAGCGGAAGATGGTACAGAAGGTGATGCGGAGTCTTCCCTTTTGCCTAATAGTTGCATAACATCGGCAACAATCTCGGTTGTATATCGTTTATTACCATCTTTATCATCCCATGAACGGGTACGTATTCTCCCTTCGATATACAATTGTGTCCCTTTTTTTACATATTTTTCAGCTACTTCAGCCAGGCCTCTCCATAAAACAACCGTATGCCACTCGGTGTTGGTCACCCTTTCTCCGCTTTTATTCTTGTATACTTCACTTGTGGCCAGGCGGATGTTACACACCGGTGTATTGCTTTCAATATAACGGACTTCCGGGTCAAGGCCAACATGACCTACTAAAATAACTTTATTAACTGACATGGTTAATTGTTTTAAATGAGCGGTAAAAATACAAAAATTATTTATGAGACTCAAATTTCAGGAATTTTGCTCTTTGAAATTTGAAGGCTGTGTCTGATTGGCTGATAAGAAAGTTAAAAATTCAGTTTTAATTTAATGATAATCAATGTTTTTATAATTGCACCATTGCTTCAGGGCTTTTTCAGTCAGCCTGGAAACCGGATATTGTTGCATTTTCTCCTTATCAATACAGATGTATTCTTTTGCCAGGGCAGAAGAAACTTCTGTGACTTCAAGAAAATAAAAACATGCATGAAGGGTTTGATGAGTAAGTTGATGGGAAATAACAGGTGATATGTACTTAATATTATACCGGCTTCCGTTAAAAAGACTTTTCCATTGTTTATGCCCAAAAAGCTTTTCTGGCAAAACTGCCGTACGGGTTTCAATAAGGGGCAGTTCAAACAGTGAATGCCAGATATCTTTTTGTGTACGCTGACGAATAAATATTTTATCCTCCCAGCTGATATGAAGGTAATGGAAATACCTTTTTCTGTTTCCTGTTTTAACAGTTTTTACAGGTAATTCCTTTATTTTCTGCTTTTTATAAGCATGACAAACAAAATTCACCGGACATACTGAACAGGAAGGATTTTTGGGAAGACAAATTAAAGCTCCCAATTCCATTAAGGCCTGATTATGATTGCCCGGATCTTTCTTGTTAAGTAAAGCTGTCGCCAGCCGGCGAATTTCGTTTTTGCCTGCAGATGAAGTTGCCGGTAATTTTACACCATATATACGTGCCAGTACACGATAAACATTTCCGTCAACCACAGCGACAGGAATATGAAATGCAATAGAGGCAACAGCTGCTGCCGTGTATTCTCCTATTCCTTTTAAGGATATAAGAGCGTCATAATCAGCAGGAAATATACCATTGTATTGCTGAACGATTATTCGGGCGGTGACATGAAGATTTCTGGCCCGTGTATAATATCCTAATCCCTGCCATGCTTTTAAAACGTCTTCAAGAGGAGCTTTTGCCAGCTGCCATACGTCGGGAAACCTTGCCAGAAAATTTTCATAATATTTAATGCCTTGATTTACAGTAGTCTGTTGTAGTAAAATTTCGGAAAGCCATATTGCATATGCTGATTTTGTTTTTCGCCAAGGCAGATCCCTTTTGTTACGCGAATACCATTTCTCAAGGATTTTTGTCAGCCTTTCCACGTTTTTTGATTAATTTTTTAAAAAAGTATTCAAAATTAATTCATTACTATTTTATTTATCCAAGGAAATACTATATATTTGCAACTCAGAAAATAC
>JAFGTR010000072.1 GCA_016934055.1 Bacteroidales bacterium
ATTCCACTGTTCCACTATTCCACTGTTCCACTATTCCACTGTTCCACTGTTCCACTGTTCCACTGTTCCACTATTCCACTGTTCCACTGTTCCACTGTTCCACTGTTCCACTGTTCCACTGTTCCACCTTTTCACTATTCACCGGTTATCCTTCTTACTTCTCCTCCGGGTAAAGCACCACCCTCACATATTCATCGAGATTTAGTTTACCGGCTATCCGTACAAGCTCTTCAGATGTAATACTGTCAATTCTTTCCTTACGCTGCGCTATCCTGCCGGGATCATTGAGCCTGTATGCCTCAACCAGGTTACCCATCCAGGGATTGTTTTCTTTCAGATCATTTTCCATTTCACGCCGCTCCGCTTCTTTTATTTTCAATAAATCTTCTTCACTCACACCTTCGTTAATTAACCGGCGTATCTCATCCAGAGCCGCCCGCGTAAGTTTATCAGTATTCTCGGGTGAACAAGGTATTGCCATAGAGAATTCATAATGTTCGAAAGGAATTTTCACCAGACTGAGATTTAAGCCAAACCCATAGACACCACTCATTTCTTCCCTGAGCAAGTCAATATACCTTATATCAAGTAGTGATTCCAACGATTCAAATAAATGGGCATCTTCCGCCGTCCATGTCTCAGGCGATTCAAAATACAGTCTTACGATACTTTTAGGATCCTGACCTTTATAAACCTTTTCATCAACCATCTTTTCCGGGGCCCTGATGCCCATATCCTGCCAGTTTTCCTCAGTGTGAGATGAAGGCAGGCTGGCCAGATAGCTTTCGATAAGAGGCTTCAGACTGTCAATCTTAAATGCCCCCACAAAGAAAAAGGTAAAGCCCGATGCATCGCTGAATCTTTCACTGTATATTTCAAAAACACGGTCATAACTGATTCTGTCAATATCTTCGAGCGAAGGAATAATTTCAACCCTTGGATTGTTTTGTGTTTTTATCCTTAAATACTGATTGCTGAAATAGTTCTCGGGATCGGAAAGCAGGTTTTCAACAATACCTTTTTGTTTGGTAATAACAGACTGAAATGCTTCACTGTCCTTTCTGGGCTGTGTAAAATACATATACATGAGCTGAAGCATCGATTCCAGGTCTTTTGGGGTTGAAGATCCGTTAAAGCCTTCATAGTAAGCATCGATATAAGGACTGACATTCACTTTTTTGCCGGATAGTAATTTACTGATGTCTGTCGGTGAATAATTGGCCACGCCGCTCTCAATGACTATTTCGGATGCGTTTGAAGCTGACATGAAGTCTTCTTCGGAATATAAAGAGTAACCACCGGGGCTGATTGCCCTGAAAAGCACCTCATCATTTTTAAAATCGGTAAGTTTCAGTACAACTTTTGCACCATTCGAAAGTTTCATCTCAGTGATGCCAAGGTCAGCATTTTTTTTGGTCAGAAGAACCCTGCCCTTGTTTGGTTTTTCATCCATCAGTGATGTTCCGCTTATCCTATCAATATATGGATCCACTTCAGATGCTTCAGTTTTTTTGACAAGGGCTGTTAATTCAGGTTCTGCAGGAAGAACCAGTCCTTCTTTCTCAGGAGCCTGTACAACAACAACCCTGTTATCCCTTCGGATAATCTGACGTGCCATGACATTGACTTCTTCAAGAGAAATATCCTGAAGGTATTTCTCTACAAACTCATATTCAAATGCTATGCCTGGAATAGGTTCGCCACTCAGATAATGACTCACATATTCTCTTGCATAACCCTGAGATTCGGTTTTATCACGTTCATTAAAAGCATTTTCATAAATTGTTTGCATTGATTTTTTCTGACGATCAAGCTCACTCTGTGTAAAACCATGACGCATAATCCTTTCGTTTTCCTCAAACAGGGTCTGCATACCCCGTTCAAGACCTGTTTCAGGCACAATACCTGCTGTTATAAAAGCCTTCATTTCTCTCGCACCCAGTTCCCCGTAATAGCTTGCAGAATATAACAGTGGCGGGTTACCCTGTTCCCTTAATTCATCAAGCCTCTGGTTAAGCATACTGCTAACTAATTGTGTAATAATAAAACGCCTGTAATCCTTATAGGCTATTTCAGGTTCAGCTTTTGACTTACTGACTATATTAATCACCGTATAGGGGGCTTCCTTATCGGAAGCAACCACAACAAAGGTTTCCTGATGGTCAGGCAATTCATATTTTATCCTGGGCCTTGGGTTTTCAATTAAAGGGATCTGCATAAACATCTTCTGTATGGTTTGTTCGGTAGCATCAGGGTCTATATCCCCTACTACAACAAATGCCATAAGATCGGGCCTGTACCAGTCAGTATAAAATCTCTTTATTGTACTTTGCGGCGCTCCTTCAATGATCTCTTTTTTCCCGATTGGCAGGCGTTCAGCATATTTTGAATTATGGAACAAAACAGGAAAGTATTTATCCTGCATCCGCTGGTCAGGCCCCCTGCCGATCCGCCATTCTTCCATAATAACACCTCTTTCCTTGTTGATTTCAGTTGTATCAAATAAAAGATTATGAGCCCAGTCCTTCATGATCTGAAATCCCTTTTGCAGAAATACTGCTGAATCAGTCGGTATGGTAAGCCTGTAAACGGTTTCATCAAATCCTGTATAGGCGTTCACTTCAGGACCAAATTTCATCCCAATGGACTGAAGGTAGTGCACCAATTCATTCTTTTCAAAGTTCTTTGTGCCATTAAAAGCCATGTGTTCAACAAAATGAGCCAGTCCTTGCTGGTCATCATCTTCAAGAACCGAACCGGCATTCACTGCCAGCCTTAATTCAACCCTGTTTTCAGGCTTGTTGTTTTTACGGATATAATACGTCAGGCCGTTCTCAAGTTTCCCAATCCGCACATCAGGATCAACGGGCAGGAGTTTATCCGGTTCATACTGGGCAGTGAGTAACTGATTTGCGCCTAATGCAATTAGGATTAAAAGAGTGTAAAGTGATTTCATTTGATATTTAAATGGTTTAATAATATGATAACACAGTTGCCATAACCATGACGACGGGCTAATTTAACAATTTTCACAAGAAAGTCAATACTTTATTAATGTATCATTTCCATCAACTTCATACTATGTCAACCATACTTCCAGCCAATATCAGCTTTGCAAATATTGCATCAGGAAGAATTCTTTCTGTGCCTGATTAATAATGAATAATGCGAATTAAGTTGCTGATTTTGCCTTTTTCAACACTTAATTTTCATGAATAAACGGTCGGGTATGTAATCTAATGATTGTCGAGGATGACCAGTTTACCGTGTACCCGCTTGTAGCCTGTATCTAATACATAAATATATATCCCTTTATCAATTGACTTGCCATTTCCATTCCTCAGGTCCCATGAGATGTTATGTTGTCCGGCCGCATATACACCTTTAACCGGAACTGCTGCAAGCTTGCCTGTATGGTCATAGATTTTTACAATAACTTCCGACTTATCCCGCAAATTCAATGAAATGGTCAGATTATCGGAGGCCGGGTTCGGATACAGTTTGCATCCATATTCCTCAAAAACAGACCGTGTTTCTTTCAGCTCTGCAAAAAAACAATTATTTTTTCTGGGAGTAGGCATAACAAGTTCTTCCCAGGGTAATTTTCCATCAGTGAATCTTCCGAATGTCATATTATCAGAGACTTTTTCATAGGTAATGGAATCAATTATGGTAAGACCATCATAGCTGTATAACACAACCTGTTCTCCTGACCGGCTTAATTTAAAACCGGTATGCAAAATGCCCTGTTCCTTTGAATCATCAGCCCAAAATAATAAATAGTTGCCCGGAAGAACGGTTGTAGAATCCGGAAAATCGGAAGATATCCTGTGGGGGTTCAAATCACCAAATGAATCAGAAACAAACAATCCGCCAAGATCGACAGCCTCATCTCCGTCATTATAAACTTCAATCCAGTCATCAAATTCACCAAAATTATCAGCTATTATATCCTCATTTGATGTCATTATTTCATTGATAAAAAGCCTGCTAAGATCGGGCAATATATTGGAAGTTGCAGGAGTAGGAGGCATATCGATCCATGGGCCTTTGTCATTTAATCTTGCTGTGGAAAAATTGCTGTACTGGTGATCGAATGTTACGCTGTCAATGATTTTTCGATAATCGTATCCGGATAATATCAGCTCATCTCCACTTCTGCTCAGTTTAAAATTCGTATGCAAAGGTCCCTGTTTTGAGTCGCTGTCAATCCACACAATAATATATCCTTTGGCAGGTATTACGGTAGCTTCAGGATATTTACCCGGGATACGATACTTGTCAGGACAGTCTATGCTATCTGACAGGTATAGTCCGCCAAGATCAACAGGAAAATCATTTTTATTGTATATTTCAATCCAGTCATCATATTCACCATATTCATCCAAAAGCCGGTTCTCATTATCTGACATGTACTCATTAATAACGATATTTCTGATCGCCTTAACAATATTCCTTTTACCCGGTGTCGGAGGCACGGGTATCCAGACATCGCCATCTAGCTTACTGAATGAAAAATTATTGTACTGGTTAAAATAGGTCAATGAATCCAGCAGCCTGCCATTAATATCGAACAAAGCAACCTGTTCCCCGCTTTCTCGTAATCCGAAATCCAGGTGCAGCACACCCTGTTCGGGTTGCTTATCAGCCCAGAGTATAAGGTATTCACCTGGCTCAATGGTGGTTTGCTCCGGAATCCCGCCAGGAATAATATGCCGTTCAGGCCGTGGCACCGAATCGGTCACAAACATTCCTGCTATATCAATGATACTCTTAGATGCGTTGTAAATTTCAATCCAGTCGTCAAATTCCCCAAACTCATCGGCCAGTCTGTTATGATCTGAAGCCATGATTTCCGAAAGCATAATACCTTCATAGGATGATACCCTGTTTGTTGTTCCCGGCGTGGGTACCTGCAATGAAAATTGAGCTGATCCGTCTTGGGTCCGTCCGTAGGATATATCACTATACTGTTCTCCAAAGCTTATTGAATCGGCAATCTTAATGCCATCTGGCTGGTATAGAGCCAATTGTTCACCGTCTTTACTGAGTTTAAGATCTGTATGCAAGACACCTTGTTGTGTGGAATCATCAAACCAGATCAGCAGATAACCATGAGGGGGAATTGCTGTTTGCCCGGGCGCCGATTCAGGTATTCTATAACCCAAATCCTCTCCCTTTTTATCGGTAATGAACATTCCGGCTACATTGACAGCATAATCATTGGCGTTATACAATTCAACCCAGTCGTCCCGTTCACCAAATTCATCAATATTTATGCGAGAGTTCGAAGCCAATAACTCATTGATAAAAATGTTATCAATTTCAATCGCATTATTTGTTTCACCGGGTGTTGCCAGCATATAACCAAAATCCGGTTCGCCATCTGAAATACGGCCATATGATGCACCACTGTATAAATTACCAAATGTAACTGAGTCGAGAATATCCAGACCATTGGGTTGTATAAGTAAAATCGGCTCGCCGCTTCCGCTTAGTTTAAAATTTAAATGCAACAGGCCTTGTTCTGTAGAATCATCGGCCCACAGCAGCATATAACCGTGCGCAGGTATTGTTGTCGAGTCGCTGTTCAAATCCGGAATCCTGAATTTCGCCGGCCTCTCATGATCGTCCGAAATAAAAGCTCCTGCAATATTAACGGCATAATCATTGGCGTTATACAATTCAATCCAGTCGTCAAAATCTCCATGGGTATCGTGTATACAATTGTTATTTGAAGCCATAAACTCATTAATGAAAATATTTTCGAGTTTCCTTTCGTGGTTTTCAGCTTCAGGTGTCGGCTCGAGGAATTTCCACTGATCCTTATTGACCGGATCACGTCCGTATGTAACATCGGTATATTGCTTCGAATAACTAACGGAATCCAATACATGGCATTCTTCACCTATCAATTGGGAGAGAATAACTCTTTCACCACTTTTATCGAGCTTGAACGGCAAATGAAAAATACCTTGTTTCGGATCGCTGTCAGCCCATAACAGAATATATCCATGAGGGGGGACTGTAGTTTTCTCTTCATGTCCATAGGGAATCTGATACTGTTTTAAGAATCCCGCAGAATCTGTAATATAAAATCCGGCAAGATTTACACCATAGTCGTTGGCATTATGGATTTCTATCCAATCCTCATGTTCATTATTATCATCAACTACACCTTTTGAATTGCTCGTTAAGAACTCATTAATATACAAATTTTCAATTGGTTCTGCTGTTTCAAAATGCGCTGATATTGATTTATCTGAACTGGCCGTAAGAAATATTTCTTTGTCAGTGCTGTTAATATCTCCTGACCAGCAGGAGAATTTATATCCCGGACCCGGAATTGCCTGAATTCGCAGAGGAACATCATCAAAATAAAAACCATGGTAATCGTTTGGAACATCCACACCGGCTATTTGTATGGATCCGAATAAAGGATCCTCATTGACAAATGCCAGATCATAGGTGCCCGTTAAACCAAACTCTTCCATCATCTGTGCCTTGACAACAGGTGTACGTCCATTTGCAAAATCTATCATTACCTGCAGATTCTGCACCCATTTACTGTAAGAATATGGAGAACCCCATCTGTTTATATGGTTGTGCATTTCTTCACTAATATTACCTTTCACGCTATCAAGAATATAAAGCACACGTTCTGTTTGAAATGTTGTATTCAAATGACTTGCCATACGCTGAACAAATTCATTTTTGAACTCTTCATTACTTTTTAATTTATAGGCAAGTTTTGTATACCAACGGTCTCTGAACAAGTATTTCACTGTATTTCCCGACTTTGGCCAATAACCGAATCCGAAATCAAGGTCAAACATATACCATCTCCATTTGCCATCCGGTGTTCTTTTTCTCCAGAATTTGTTATTGTTATTCGGCCAGTCCTCGTTCTCGAAATAAATATTAGCAATATGAATATTCATAAATTCATTCATATCCATTTGTGATTTCACAAAGTCATAATTCTCTTTAACGCGCAAATCATGGACTGAGATAAAATTAAATAAGCTATCGTAACGCTTTCTGTCTCCCTGAATAACCAGAATACTGTCACCTACAGTATTGAATTCTAATAAATCAATAGATTGCGGATCAACGCCGTAATTGGAATTTACATAATGTTCATTCATTTTTTCCCGAAGATTATGTATCCCCCAATAATCTCCATTAATATATAATACTGCAGGCTGGTAAGCCTGATAATCCATATCCATTCTGCCCATTATAAGGGTTTGCATAAAACCGTCTCTTAAATAAGTTGAATAGGCTTCTGTTCCGGAGTTACGCAATAATAAATTTTTAGGACTGTTCAGCTCCTTACTGTTAAAGAATTGATAGCCATCAATGCCTTCTGTACCATATTTTTTTCTTGAATAAAACCCGAGTGATTTCATTGACCTTGTTCTTGAACATCTTCCGGCTATTTTGGTGCCTAAAATCTGGTTGACTTTGCACTCACCTTCCGGTGAAAAATATTCAAAATTTACAGATCTTTCCCAGGGTTGATTATAATTAACAGGGTAATCAGTACAATTACCAGTAACACCATTTGTTCCAACAACATATATCCCATACCTGTCATTGAAAAAATAGTCGGGATCAGTTGAAATCGAAACAACAGGGAGGCTTGTCTCCTGATTGACAAAAAATGTTTCAGTATAAACCCGGCTTGGCAAATATCCGGCATCAAATGATCTTGATCTGATTACCGTATTTTCAGAAATTGATATTGGTGAAGTGTAAATTTCAGATTCTGCATCAGGCCATGAACCATCCAAAGTATACCTTATCTCTGCTGTCGGAGACAAAGTTGAAAGCTCAACAGTTTGTGAACCTGAATAAAAACCGCCATCCTGAGAAAAAATTACACCTTCGGATATCCTGTTAACATCACCAATACCCTGTTTGTTTGATTTATTGGGTGAAGGTTCTGGCATATATAGAAAAGTCGTGCTCCCATCAGGGTATCTTCCATAGGATATATCAGGCAGTTGTTTACCAAAACTAAAAGAGTCTATCAGCACTCCGGCCGGATCAAAAAGAGCAACAAACTCTCCATCACTGTCCAGTGCAAAATTTGTATGAGGATACCAGTTCTTATCGTCGGCCCAGATCACATAGTAACAGTGCGGTTCAATTAATACATCGAAATTAATCGCGTATTTGTCAGGGGAATTAATATCATCAGTAATTGTAAAATGTTTTAAATTAACAGTTGTGTTTCCGTCGTTATAAATCTCAATCCAGTCAACAAAATTGAAAAAGTGAGGATCGTAATTAATGGAATTATTAGAAACAAGAACTTCGTTAATGAACAGTGCAGCAATAGTATTACACGGTGCTATAAACAAAAAAAGTGCAACAAAAATAAGCTGCAGCTTTGTGTGTGATGTTGCCATGAAATTAAATAATTACACGTAAAAATACGTATAATATATTGCTGATTATAAGTTTTTTGACCACCAAACAAATTCCTGTGATCAACCCATAAAAAAAGATGATTTCCCTGTTACTCGTCCCTTGACCCTGTTTTAAACATCATCCGGTAAATGGCGTTTTTATCAACAGCATCGAGGCTGAAATGGTCGGCATGGTATTTACCGTCAATGTATAACGAAGTCTGGTCGCAATAATGCGGGCTCGCCGGAATTCCAGAATTACCTGTGGGGATTACCGTGATGGAATTATCCCAGTTGCTGAGGTCAAAAATATGCCTGTGTGAAGCTCCATGGTCAGACATAAAAGGATTGCTAAAGGAATAGCTGTATGGTGATACCGTATGAAAACTTCCGCCCACGGGGAAGGGCCCTCTGTTAAGATCCAGCAACTTCTCCAATATTGCAACCTTCGAAAGGGGATGAGAGAATGTGATCTGATGTGGCTTGCTCCACTGCCATAGTAACACATCGGAGCCATATTGTTTAATCAGACTGTCCACCGTCTCTTTGAAGCTCTTTAAGAGGATATCGGAAAACGATTCAATAACAGCAGGTGTGACAATATCGTCTGTCCACAATGATTTCTCTTTCAACCATATCTGTTCGGTTGCAATGCGCGATACATTTGTATTCGCTTTAAACCTTGCTCCAAGGGCATTCCCCATCTCATCGCTGTATAGATTTCTGATCGTCTGCAGGTATATACATTCAAAAAGCAGAGGCGCAGCAGCATCAGCATTCATATTGAAATCCCATTTCTTTAATACTTCAGCAGCCTGTTTCTCGGTATCAGTCATATCAGAAACATCCTTAATGGCATCAATGAGCGCAGGTACATAATCCTCCGCCATTTTTGAATACTGATCGAGTTGTATGGCTTTCATATCATCAATGGAATACTGTTCCTTTGCGGTTAATAACGCGGTAATTCTCTGGAAGCGGCCAGGCAATGAATACCAGGTGCCGATGTGAAAGGGATAGTCATCACCGGCAGTTTTATTATTGGCAGAGGCCACGAAATCAGCTTCAGGATTAAACAAATGCGGTAATTCCTCAAAAGGAACATAGCCTTTCCAGTCATATTCATCAGTCCAACCCGGCAGTATGGCAATCACTTCATCACGTTTCCGTATGGGCACGCCTGCAGCACAATACAGACCAATATTGCCGCTCTTGTCAGCATAGACAATATTCTGGGAGATAGCCTGGAATGTTCTCAGGGCATTCTTAAAGTCATCCCAGTTGTCTGCCCGGTTGAGTAGGTATATCGTCTGCATTTCATTGCTGGGTTCATCACCTACCCAATGCATGCTCACTGTTTTTCCCGGGAAGTCTTTGATACCTGAAATCACAGCACCACGATGCGAAAACTTCAATTCCTTTTCTACCATCCTACCTTCCTTTGTTGTGATCTTTTCAATGATTGTATTAAACTCTTTCCATTCTCCCATAAATTCATACTGATTGGAATCAGCAGGATTGATTTTTTCTTCATAAAAATCAAGATTATCAACATAGGTATTGGTCATGCCCCAGGCAATGCTGTCGTTATGGCCGCATACGATCAGCGGTTGCCCGGGCAGAACAAGTCCGGTCACATTGAGTCTTCCGGGAATCACTTCATGCATCTGCATCCATATGCCCGGAACATTGAGGCCGAGATGCATATCATTAGCCAATAAAGGCATATTGGTAACACTGCGGTTGCCTGAAACCGCCCAGTTGTTACTGGCGTCAAAAACATCCGCGCCAAGCTTTTCAAGTTTCCCTGATTCAAGCAACAGAGAAGACATCATACCTGAGAGGCTTCTTGCAGAAGAATCGGGATAAACCACAAATTTTTGATGTTCGAGCTCGGGTAACAACTCATCATATAAGGCTGTATCAACTTTTTGGCGGACCTCCTCGAGAATTATTTCACTCCAGCCGGCTTTCAGATCCCATGCCATATAACCTATCAGATTCAGAGAATGCACAGGTTCCCATGGCTCAGGTTTATATCCCAGGATGGTGAACTCTACCGGGAGCTTTCTTTTATGATGCGTAATATACTGGTTGACGCCATCTGAAAATGCCTGCAGTGCTTCCACGACAGAAGGATCAGACTGTAACAATATCTTTTCTGATTTATACTGATAACGCAACAACCTTAACAAATAATCAGTATTGACAAAACTTTCACCAAATATCTCGCTGAGTCGTCCCTGTGTGACCCTGCGGAGGAAGTCCATCTGCCAGAGCCTGTCCTGGGCCATAGCATAACCCACTGCCATATACAGATCATGTTCATTTTCGGCATAGATGTGAGGTACGGCATACTGGTCACGCATAACAGTCACCTCCGATTGAAGACCTTTCAGCGCAATGTCTTTGTTATAATCGGGCAGTGCCCTTCGGGTAATAACCTTAAAGGCAATGAATGCTCCAATAATCAGCACGACTAAAAAAACAAGAAATGCCAGCAGGGTACGCTTTAATAATTTCATTGCTTATAGTATTATATGTGTTAATCAATCTTAAAACTTTATTAAACGATTAAAAATAAAACTTTTTTGTAAGGAATGCTTGGGGGGTTAATAAAATTATTATCTTAGGTCTGAACCTGAATAATATAAAATAACCCTTATGAACATCAGAAAATTTTTTCTCACAGTGCTGTCTTTGTTCTTTGTTGGCACCTTATTGGGGTACGCCCAGGAAGACACAGTAAAAACCGAAAAAAAGCAGGAAAGAATAAAGAAAGGATGGACCTTTGGAGCAGTACCTGCCATTACCTACAGTTCGGATCTTGGATTTCAGTACGGGCTTGTGTTAAACCTTTTCAATTATGGCGATGGAACAACATATCCGAAATATCATCATAATATTTACCTTGAATGGTCGAGATATACAAAAGGCAGTGGTGTTAACATGATCAAATATGATTCTGAATACCTGATCCCGGGCATCCGTGTGAGCGCTGATGTAAGTTATATTACCGACCAGGCCCTTGACTTTTTCGGATACAACGGTTATGAATCTCTTTTTGATGCCACATTAATCGATGATAAAGATCCGGACTATATATCCCGTATGTTCTATAACATGGACCGCAAAATGCTTCGTGTGAGAGCTGATTTTCAGGGTTCTGTTATAGAAAAGAAATTGCGGTGGATGGCCGGCGTTGAAATGAGCAATATTAAAACCGATGACGTTAATATTGAAAAGTTAAATAAAGGAAAAGATGAGGCCGATATGTTGCCTGACACAGCTTTGTTGTTTGAGAAATACAAGACCTGGGGGATCATTCCGGCTGAGCAGGCAGACGGAGGAACAAACACCATGTTAAAGCTGGGCCTTATATATGATACCCGTAACGCTGAAGCCAATCCTATGAAAGGAATATGGACAGAACTTCAGTTTCTCTTAGCGCCATCTTTTCTGGGGAACGGAGATATGTCTTATACAAAACTTATTGCCACCCACAGGCAATATTTTACACTGGCACCTAAAGTCCTCTCGTTTGTTTACCGTTTAAGCTACCAGGGAAAAATAAGCGGAACAATGCCTTATTATATGCTCCCATTTGTTTATAATACAGCTCCGGAATATACAAGAGACGGCTTTGGAGGAAAGAAAACCCTGCGCGGCGTATTACGAAACCGTGTGGTGGGTGATGGTGTGGTCTATGGGAACGCAGAGTTTCGCTGGAAATTTTTAAGGACTGTCATTCTGAACCAGAACATTTATCTCGCTCTCAGTGCTTTTCTGGATGGTGGTATGGTTGTTGATAAATACGAATTTACTTTAGATGAAGCTTACCGCGCAGAAGCCTCACCCTATCTGCCGGATACGGATGAGAGCCTGCATCTTGGCTATGGCGGAGGCCTTCACATTGCTATAAATGAAAACTTCATCATAGCCGCCGACGTAGCCAAACCCGTTAAAAAAGAGGATTCAAATAAACTGGGGATTTATATCGGGTTGGACTTCCTGTTCTGATTACAGGGGATGCCCTGCGAGAGTTGGTGCTCTCGTAAGGGGCTTTGGTGTTAATTTTTTGTGGGGTCAAACTGCCAGATTACCGGACAACAAATGATAATATATCCAAAAAGATTTGTAGAAAAACCATAAGCCGTTGATATCGGACAATCCATTAATTTAATCCAGGAATTATCCTCAGGTGAATATTCCCAGAAATCCTGATACCAAGTATCTTGGTCGAAACCTAAACCTATATAAGCCTTATTATTTATTGAAAAACCGCAAAGCTTATCCTTCCCTTTCCCTGGATATATTCCCTTTGCTGTCCATGTTTCAAAAAGAGGATCATATTCATAAACATCAATTTGATCAAAACCACAACCGATATATGCTTTGCTACCGACAGTTATGCTAAAGCAAAACGGCAAGTCACAACCCGGGAGACAAGACAATTCAGCCCATTCTTTCGTATCTTGTTTATATTTCCAGAATTCCATTATGTTATTGCCAAAACCCACAAAACCTTCATTATTTATAGCAAAACCTTTTACATTACTGACTCTGTTTCCCGGATAGTCAGGTAGCCGTGTCCATTTATCAGTCACAGGATCATATTCCCGGAAATCATGGTAACCCTGGTTCATGTCGGTAATTCAGGCGATATTCCAATCCGCTGCCTGCAGAAAAGCCGATCAGGCTTTTCGTAAGCAATGGCTCATCTGATACAGGATTTATCTCAACAACATCATGCACGATGGTTGCTTCATACAAAGTATTTTCATTTTTAAAATTATATGCATATATGCCCCCCATGTTTATGAAAGGAGACAATTTGACTGATGGATATGTATAACGGATAAGAAAGGGTACACTGATAGCAGCAGTATTGATAAGCAAATCTATATTTTTGTTTTCATCTCGAAAATAAACGGAATAAGCACCCTGGTGAAATGTGATGTCAGCATGAAAGGAATAGTTGCTTACCATGATGGGAACATCAACAAATAACCCGATTGTCATGCTCCCATCATAAGGAAAACTATACTTTTTCAACATGGCATCTGAAGAAGACAGTTTCGAAACCGCATACCCTCCGGTTATTCCAAATTTTAAATGAGGGAAAGGCTTATTATCGCATCGGTTATATCGTGTAATAAAAGCTGTTAATGACTTTTTATTATATCTCACTAATCCTGTAACTTCAGCAATATTCCGGCAATCAGAAGTCAGTTCATACAGCATATCATTGAATTCTTTTGATTCATTATCACTGACATGTTTTGGTAATTCAACAAACAAAGTACTATCTTTTTCCCAGTAGAATTTTTTTGTCTTATTTCCTCTGTAATAATACAGGTTATTCTTACCCTTTTTCAGCCTTTCCAAAAATACCCGACGGGAAGAATCAGGCAGTGGAATATCTCTCGAAACAAAAATCCTCCCATTCTTAAATCCATATTCCAGTACTTCATACGGAGAATACTTCACCAGCTGATCTCCTTTTTTAACAGTACAAAACCGGCTGTTGTATTTATCTCCTCCATTAATTAGTTTAATACCGGCATAGGTTGAGTTTGCAGTTGAATAGTAATCAGTTTGCCCTGACGTCACCATTGAAAACAGATTCATTATAAAAAACAGAAACCAATAATTACGCATATTATATGAGGTTTAAATTATTTTGTTCGTATTATCATTATATATTACTACTTGAATGATTATTCAGTTTTATGACTTTTGCCTTTAGCACCATAGCTACCTATTACCTCATGTTACAACAGCATTCTCCCCAGAAGATTGCAAGACAATTCAGTTAAACGATTTGCTCATTAATGCTGTGCATTTTTCATAACCTCTGTAAACAATACGTATTTATGAATTCAGCTTGTTTTATCATATTGCTTTAAACTATAGCCATTTATGCCTTTTGAAGAACAACCATGTACCATATGACGATCCGATCATTAGCAGCAGTGTCAGCGGATATCCTATTTTCCAGTTGAGTTCCGGCATAAACCTGAAATTCATACCGTACAGGCTGGCTATGAATGTAGGCGGCATAATGATGACCGAAATAAGGGTAAATATCTTTATGATCTTGTTCTGATCGGTATTAACCAGGCCCAGAAATGTATTCTGCAGATATTCCAGTCTTTCAAAAAGGAAATTGGTATGATCGACCAGTGAATCAATATCTTTACTGAGGATGCCCAGTCTTTCCTTTTCTTCTTCAGTGAAATCCATATTCTTGATCATCAGCGACATGACCCGTTGTTTGTCAATAATATTCTGCCTGATCATCATGGCTGATTCCTGGTAGGCCGTTATCTCCCTGAGCAATTCCTCATGTGTTCCGTTTTCTGCTGTCAGCGACCGGCCGATAATGGTTATTTGTTTTGAAATGCATTCAATGAAGTCAGCATCAAAGTCAACACGTATTTCTAAAAGGCTAAGGAATATCTTGTTACCAGTCGAAAAAGGTTTATGGTTGATGCTTATTTTTTTTACACACTCATCAAAAGCACGGACCTCTCCTTCATGATATGTTATCAGCAGCTCATCCCTGAGAACAAATGAAACATGTGCGGATAAATATTGATTTTCATCTGTTTTCTGAAGAAATATTGAATTAGCGATGATATAATCATCCTTTTCAATAAATCGAGAACTCGATTCAATCTCTTCCTGCTGCATACGGGTTGGTATATTGACCCCGAAATAATTTTCCACCTCCTCAATTTCTCTGAGAGAAGGAGACTGAAGGTCGATCCAGATCAGATCGGTAAGGTCGCCGGCAGTTTTAATGGTTTCCGATTCCACCATTATATTCTGATCTTTCTTATACAAACGAGTCATAACAAAAAGTTAAACAGGCAATTGTCTGGCTCAATACAGGTTTCAGACTAATACTCTTTCTGCGCTTAAAAGGCTTATAATGTCCTAAAGATAAATGATTTTTGTTAACAAACGAATGAAACTCAATCAGAGTTTTTCAGAATGAAATGTTTTTAGTATTCTTGTGAAATGGATTTCAATCAATCCTGTGAAAGTATAAAAATACCCTTACAAGAGTTTTGGACCGGTACAAGGGTTTAAATTATAAAATTTTTCTTCATGTCGCCCTGGGTATTGCCGCTCATCGTCATTGCTTATTTTTCAGTGCTCATTTTCATTTCCTTCCTCACAAGTCGCGGCGCTGACAATGCCACATTTTTTGTCGGGAACCGCAAATCGCCGTGGTTTCTGGTGGCGTTTGGCATGATCGGCGCATCAATATCAGGGGTTACCTTTATTTCAATACCGGGTGAAGTCGGAAACAGCATGTTTTCATACATGCAGGTTGTATTCGGTTACTTTGCCGGTTATTTGGTCATTGCCAATGTATTGTTGCCTCTTTACTACCGAATGAACCTTTCCTCAATATATGTCTACCTGGAAAAACGTTTCGGGTGGCACAGTTATAAAACAGGCGCTTTCTATTTTTTATTGTCCAGGGTTATCGGAGCAGCTTTCAGGCTTTACCTGGTGGCCATGGTTATTGATGCCTTTGCCCTTTCACGTCTTGGCATTCCATTCTGGATTACTGTTTGCATAACAATTTCGCTGATCTATCTTTACTCATTTAAAGCCGGGATAAGGACCATCGTCTATACCGACACCCTTCAGACGACGTTTTTGCTGCTTGGCGTTGTCCTCTCAATTGTTATGATATCGCGGGAACTTGGTTTTTCATTTACTGATATCTGCAGCAATATCAGTGAAAGCAGGTATTCAAAGCTGTTTATATGGGACTGGCGACCCGGAAATAATTTCTTCAAGCATTTTCTCAGCGGTGTATTCATTTGCATAACCATGACAGGACTCGATCAGGATATGATGCAGAAAAACCTGAGCTGCCGTAACATTCAGGAAGCCAAAAAGAACATGTACTGGATGAGTTCTCTTCTTATTGTGGTCAACATATTGTTTCTGTCTCTTGGAGCCTTATTGTATATCTATTCAAACACAAAAGGCATCATAATTGAGCATTTCGCCCAACCTGATCTTTTTAAAAAGTGCCCGATTGAATTATTAAATCCATTAACCGGAATATTCTCCTGCGAAAAAACAGATGCGTTATTTCCGTTTTTGGTTTTCAACTATCTGCCTCCGCTGGTAAGCATTGTTTTTGTTATCGGTCTTGTTGCAGCTGCCTATTCCAGCGCTGATTCAGCTCTGACTGCGCTTACCACCTCTTTCTGTGTTGATTTCCTTAACTTCAAAGAAGACAACCAGCGTATGGGCATCCGGAAACTTGTGCACGTCGGTTTCTCTGTATTGCTGATCATCGTTATCCTTACATTTTCAGCCATTACCAACCAGAGTGTCATCAATTCACTCTTTACCATTGCCGGCTATACATACGGGCCTTTGCTGGGACTTTTTTCCTTTGGTATACTGACAAAATACAAAACAGGAGAAAAATGGGTGCCAGCCATAACCGTTGCAGCCATCATTCTGAGTTATCTTACCAGCCTTTATTCCGAAGAGCTTTTCAACGGGTACAAAGTGGGATTTGAGATCGTAGTGTTAAACGGATTGCTGGTATTTCTGGGGCTGTTCCTGAGCAGGAGAAGGAAGACAGCTTTTTAGCACTTTAGCGATTAAGCTGTTTAGGAAATATCCAAAACCCCTAAACCCCTAAATACCTAAAAACCAAAATACCTATATAACCAAGTCCCCGACCGTACGACTGCGAATGACCGATTACCGATTACCGAATACTGATTCCCCTTCCCTACAGTCCTTTTTCGATAAAATCGCCCAGTTTTGAATATTTTCTGTACAGGGCTTCGTATTTATCGGCATTGGCTTTTATGGGCCTGTATTCTTTTTCAAATCCGCTTCCCATATTGTTCTGTGCTTCCTCGAATGTTTTATATACACCTCCGGCAACAGCAGCAGCCATGGCAGTGCCCAGGGCACAGGCCTGTTCCGAACGGGCAACTTTAATGGGCATATTCATAACATCGGCAACAATCTGCATCACAAAAGGTGATTTTTTAGCCACGCCACCAAGGGCTATAACACCATCGATCCTAACACCCTCAGCAATAAAACGGTCAGCAATTTTCTTTGATCCGAATGCTGTAGCCTCCACCAGGGCTCTGAAAATACGCGGTGCATCAGAGCCAAGGGTCAACCCTGCGATAGCGCCTTTCAGGTTCTGGTTGGCATCAGGTGTACGCCGACCGTTCATCCAGTCGATGGCCACAACACCTGATTCCTCTATAGGAATTTTTTCAGCCGCTGCCGAAAGTTGTGGTATGATCTCGTCCTCTATTGCGGCAATAATTTTTTCGCGAAGTTCAGAAGGTACCATATCTGATTGTCCTAAAATATGCTCCACGGGCCACATAAGGATATCCTTAAACCAGGCATAGATATCACCAAAGGCTGACTGGCCGGCTTCGAGGCCAATCAGGTCGGGCGTTATGGAACCGTCAACCTGACCGCAAATACCCTGAACAAGGTTTTCACCGATCTCACTCTTTGGCGCCACAAGCATATCACAGGTTGAAGTTCCCATAACCTTTACGAGATAATAAGGTTTAATTTCCCCTCCAACAGCACCAAGATGCGCATCAAATGCACCAACGCCCACGGCAATTTTACCGGAGAGACCCAGTTTTGATGTCCATTCCGGTGTCAAATAACCTGCCACAACATCGCTTGTATAAGTCTCTTTATAGAGATTCCCTCTTAACCCCTTAAGCAGCGGATCAAGTTTCACTAAGAACTCTTCAGAAGGCAGACCATCCCACTCCTTATGCCACATAGCCTTATGGCCTGCTGCACAACGGCTTCTTTTCAGCTTCAAAGGATCAGTAATCCCCGTTAACAGTGCCGGGATCCAGTCGCAATGCTCCACCCATGAAAAAGCAGCTTTCCTGACTTTTTCATCTGTCCTGAGGACTTTAAGAATTTTAGCCCAAAACCATTCTGAGGAATATATGCCGCCTTCGTATTTGGTGTAGTCTACCCCACCCCATGAACGGGCCAGCTTATTTATTTCATCTGCTTCCTTAACGGCTGTATGATCTTTCCACAATACAAACATGGCATTGGGATTATCACGGTATTCCGGCAACAATGACAGTGGTGTGCCTGAAGCATCAACAGCCACAGGTGTTGAACCAGTGGTATCAACTGAAATAGCAACAACATTGTTAACCACATCAGCGGGTACTTTTGATATCACTTCCCTGATGGTTTTTTCAAGAACTTCTATGTAGTCCATCGGATGCTGTCTGAACTGGTTCTTCAAAGGATCACAATATTTTCCTTCTTTCCAACGAGGATAATACATCACAGCACTGGCTTCTTCATTGCCGGTGGCTGTGTTAACAAGCATTGTCCTCAGGGAATCTGTTCCGTAATCAAGGCCGATTGTGTATTTCATTGTTTATTAATTTGTTTTATTAGTTTACAGATTGACAGGTTTACAGATTAAATTTATAAAACACTTTTAATTAGAAATATAGAACATCAACATTACTATTTCTTAAATTTTTTCCCTTTAATTTCTGTATTTTTTAATAACGAATAAAGTTGTTAATGGAAACCCCTATGAAATCAGTCTGTTTATTTAATTCATCAAATTTTCCCTCATCAATATAATTGCTATCTAAAGCCCGATATAATTGAGACTTCACTTCTGATGAAGAACCTTTTGCAATATATAGAAATTGTATAACTCATTATACTTCCTCTTTCAAAACCTTCAGCAATATTATCCATAATTGATCCAGATGATCCACGAATTTGTCCCTTTAATTTAAAATCATATATTTTTGGTTCATTCACTATTTCAGTGAATATATATTTATAAAGAACGCGTACATTTTTTCATATATCCAAATCTTCGAATCTTTTAATAGTTGCCATAACGAATGATTTAAATTAATTTACCATTTTTCAGATCAATCTATAAACAGCTTTAATTTGCTGATCTATCAACCTGTTAATCTGTCAATCTCTTAATCTTCCAACATTCTCTTCACTGCCCATAATACGCATCCTTACCATGTTTTCTCAGATAATGCTTATCGAGCAGAACCCGGGCAATAGGATCAACCTTGTTCAAAACCCTTGTACGAAATGCCATTTTAGCGACCTCTTCCATTACCACAGCATTGTGCACAGCATTATCAGCATCGGTTCCCCAGGCAAACGGACCATGGTTGTTAACCAGTACAGCAGGTACCTGATTTGGATCAATGTTTCTGAAACGTTCAACTATAACATGTCCGGTTTCCTTTTCATAATCCGATTCAATTTCCTCGCGTGTCATGACACGCGTACATGGTATCTCGCCATAGAAATAGTCAGCATGGGTCGTGCCATAACAGGGTATGCCGGTTCCTGCCTGCGCCCAGCTGGTAGCCCACTCAGAATGTGTATGGACAATGCCGCCAATGGACGGAAAAGCTTTATAAAGCACAAGGTGCGTTGGTGTGTCAGAGGAAGGTTTGAGATTTCCTTCGACAAGACTGCCTTCCATATCCAGGATCACCATATCTTCGGGTTTCATGTCATCGTATGAAACGCCGCTGGGTTTAATAACCACAAAACCTTTTGAACGGTCAATTCCGCTGACATTACCCCA
Organism: Bacteroidales bacterium; assembly: GCA_016934055.1. Taxonomy (GTDB): domain Bacteria; phylum Bacteroidota; class Bacteroidia; order Bacteroidales; family UBA10428; genus UBA5072. The sequence goes on from JAFGTR010000072.1 coordinate 20,068, forward strand.
TGTAAAGATAACCAGTCCGTGTTTTACGAGATCAAGGTTTGCTTTACACACTTCGTATCGCAGATCAGACAACATGTTTATTTAATACTTTTAAGTTGGATAACATATTGGGTTAAGAACCAAGAATCAAGAGCCAAGACAACTTCCCAACATCCAATGGCCACATAACTCGTCCCTTGTCCCTTGTCCCTATCTTCATAATCCCTTCGCCATCAAATAATACATCTCATTCCACTTCAGCTCCTTCTTCAGTGCGTTGATGTTTGTATCCTTATTGATGGCAATACATTCAATACCTGCAATGTCGCAGAAATCTTCAATATATTCAGCTGTAATAGCCTGACTGAATGCATTATGATGTGCTCCGCCGGCATATATCCAGGCCGCAGCCCCAACTTTAAGATTCGGCTGAGGTATCCACAATGCATTAGCCACAGGCAGTTTTTTCAGTTTTGCCTCAGGCTTAACGCATTCTACATCATGTACAATAACCCGGAAACGATTGCCCATGTCAATCATGCTGGTAAGCGTAGCAGGTCCGGTAAGGGTATTAAAGACAAGCCTTGCAGGATCTTCCTTTCCACCAATACTCAACGGGTGGACTTCAATTTTTGCCTTGCCATCTGCAATACTGGGACATATTTCAAGCATATGGGCCCCTAATGATTTATAGCCACTTGGATGAAGGTGGTATGTATAATCCTCCATAAATGAACAACCACCTTTAAGTCCGTCACCCATAACCTTAACCGCACGGACAAGCGCTGCATGTTTCCAGTCACCTTCCGCACCAAATCCGTAACCTGCTGCCATCAAACGTTGAGATGCAAGTCCGGGCAGCTGTTTTAAACCGTGCAGATCTTCAAAAGTTGTTGTAAAAGCCTTGAAACCGCCATCTTTAAGAAACGACTTGATTCCGGCTTCTATCTGGGCCTGATATCTGACATTATCATGATATTTACCCCCCGGCCGGCCTTCTTTGGCGATTTCATATACTTCCTCATACTCTTTAATCAGTTTATCAACAGCAGCTTTGCTGACACCGTTTATGATTTTTACGATATCACCTACAGGCCACGTGTTAACTGAAAGTCCCAGTTTAATCTGGGCTTCTACCTTGTCACCTTCAGTTACCGCCACTTCACGCATGTTATCTCCAAAGCGTGCAAGTTTGGAGCCCTGCATATCGTACCAAGCAGTCGCGGCACGTGTCCATATGCCAATGCGTTCCTGGACATCATCTTCTTTCCAGTATCCGACAACCACTTTACGGCTTTTGCGAAGACGCGAAAGGATAAAGCCATGTTCACGATCGCCATGAGCAGCCTGGTTAAGGTTCATGAAATCCATGTCGATTTCGCCCCATGGAAGATCACGATTGTATTGCGTATGCAATTGTAACAGGGGCTTATTCAATAGTTTCAGCCCGTTAATCCACATTTTTGATGGCGAAAATGTATGACACCATGTAATAATGCCGATACATTGTCTTGCTGTGTTTGCTTCGATACAAATATTGGTAACTTCATCGAGGCTTCTCATCACCGATTTATAAACAACCGACACAGGTATTTTTGCCGATTTGGTCAGAAATGCAGCCATTTCCTGTGAGTGTTGTCCAACGGTCTTAAGCACTTCCGGACCATATAAATCCTGACTGCCTGTCACAAACCACACTTCAAGTTTTTTAAACATATTCATAATTTTAAGATTTGGTTTTTAAATTTCAAAATGGAATCCCCTGCTGACAAAGTCATCATATTTTTCTTTATCGAACCTGTAGTAAAAAGCTCCTTTCCGGGAACCCGATTTTTGTTTTTCATTCAGCTTCTTCAACAGGCCCATCGATAATATTTTTTTGCGAAAATTTCTTTTATCCAGTTCACGTTGATGAATGACCTCATAAAGTTTCTGGAGCTGCGGAATGGTAAATTTTTCCGGCAGCAGCTCAAAACCAATAGGTTGTGACAAGCTTTTACGCTTGAGACGGCGCATAGCCTTATCAACCATTATATTATGATCGAAGATCAGATTGGGTATCTTTTCTATCGGAAACCATTTAGCTGTTGATTCACGTTTAATGGGCAAATGATAATCGCCGGCCTTGATAAGTGCATAATAAGCTGTTGACAACACCCTTTCCCCCGGATCACGATCGGTATCACCATAAGTATACAGTTGTTCAAGATAGATGTCATTCAATCCTGTCAGGTTATTCAATATGCGCAGAGCTGCCTGATCAAGCGATTCTTTCGCCTCGAGAAAACCGCCCACCAGTGACCATTTCCCTTTCTGGGGCAAGAAGTCCCGCTTGATCAGCAACAGCTTTAACTGTTTATAATCGAATCCAAAAATGATACAGTCAACTGCTACCAGAAACCTTGTATTGTCAGAATAATAAGGCGTCAAGGTTCAACAGATCTACCAGAAATAAAAATAGAACGCTACAATAATACCAATGATAATTATTGTATGTAAAATGTCCCAACCATTCCAGCTGGCCTTTGTGGCTGCTCTTTCTTCTGCGGTGGAGGCAGCATAAGTGTATTTCAGCTGTTCGGGTGTCGGTGCTGCCGTCAGCAGACTGATAATAACCATAACGGCAATACACAGGAAGAATAGCAGTACAGTAATTTCATACTGGTTAATGGCTGCAAATTTATAGGAAAGCCCTCCGCTATCAAGGTAATACTGGTGAATTCCCGTTTTAGCCTGTTCCAGAAGTGCCGATGCATGGGCCTTCCCCTCAGCTGTTAATCCTGCCAGTGACGTCATAGCTGCACTGACCTTTTCTGTCAACGATGTTGCCAGGTCAGAAGGCATAGATTTGGTGATGGTTTGGTTAACAGATTCCAGATCATTGATCATATCATTTTTAGCCTCAGTGGCATTGATATACAAAACCGATTTGACCATGCTTCCAACCTTGCCTACAAGACCGTACTTAATGTTTAAAAACAGCCTGAACATGCCAATGCCAAAACCGGTGATCATACCCCAGAAAGCGCCTTTGGCAGTCATCCTTTTCCAGAACACCCCCAATAAAAATACAGATGCAATGGCCGGTGCCAGCAATCCCTGAACACCCTGCAGATATTCATACAATACTTTGCCAAGTCCCAGCATAACCGGAATCCAGGCTACACCAAGAACCACGACTGTCGCTGTGGCAATTCTTCCGATTGTCACATAATGCTTAGGTTGCTGGTTGGGCCTCATCTTTTTGTAAAAGTCCTCAACAAAAAGCATGGCGGATGAATTAAACAATGATGCCAAAGAACTCATAAGGGCCGCCAGCAAACCACAAACAACAATACCCGTTATCCCTGCCGGCAGAAGGTCTGCCACCATGGATGCAAAAGCGGAATCGCTGCTGTCAACATGCAATAATCCCTTCTGATTGAGTGCAAACGCTATCATCCCGGGAATCATAAAGATAAAAACCGGCAAAAGTTTTAAATAACCAGCGAAAATAGCACCTCGTCTCGATTGCTGCTGGTTACGTCCTGATAAAACCCTTTGCACGATATACTGATCAGTACACCAATACCAGAAGCCAATGATGGCGGAACCCATTAATACACCCGTCCATGGAAAATCAGGATCAGCTGAAGACCTGACAAGTCTGAGATTATCACCAACGATACTTTCAACTTCAACCCAGCCACCCACTTTGGCCAGACCAACGATTAAAATAACGATTGAGCCGAAAAGGAGAACAGGTGTTTGCAGTACAGAGGTGTATAAAATAGCTCTCATCCCGCCTAATATTGTATAAATTCCCGTTATAGCCACCAGTCCGATAGCACTGACCCAGAAGAAATCAACCTCCCGGCCAAAAAGAGTAACCGATTCAACATTAAAAACTGTATCAAAAACAACACCACCGGCATAAACCGTTACGGCTACCTTTGTTAAAACATAACTCACAAGAGAAATAACAGACAACACCGACCTGGATCCAGGAGAAAACCGTCTCTCAAGAAATTCAGGCATGGTGTATATTTTGATCCGGTCATAAAAAGGAACAAAAACCCAGCCAAGGATAAGAATAAGCCAGGCATGCATTTCCCAGTGTGCCATGGCCATGCCGCTGATAAAACCCGCTCCGGCCAGTCCGACCAGATGCTCTGAACCGATATTGGATGAGAAAATAGATGATCCTATTGAAAGCCATCCCGCGTTTTTACCGGCAAGAAAATAATCGGTTGTATCTTCTTCCTTCTGCTTTAAAACCCAAACAATAATACCAACAAGGCCCAGAAAAAAAAGGCCCAAAACGAACCAGTCAAGTGTTGCCATAGTGTTTCATAATTAGTTAGGAATATTTTAATAATAAAAATAATATAGTTCCGGTGTTCATATCAGGATGTATGGTTCAATTTAGACTCATTATTAATAAGTGTACATTCAACACTTATTTAATGTAAAGTTAAAATTAATCTAAATAATACAAACTTTTTCAGTGAAAAATTCACTGAGTCCTATAAATTATTATAGCAGTTCTTCCTTCTTCCTTCTTCCTTCTTCCTTCTTCCTTCTTTATTTTCTAATGCAGATTTAGTAATTTTAACTCAACTAAAAACAACATATCATGAAAAAGTTTCTTAAAATCCTGGCCATTATAATTGCCGTTCTGATCATGCTGATCTTTGTTGTGCCTTTTGCTTTTCAGGGTAAGATAGTTAAAATTGCCAAAGAACAGATCAATAAAAGTATTAATGCTAAAGTTGACTTCAACAAACTTCAGCTTTCCCTTATTAAAAGCTTTCCAAACGTCAGTATCAGTCTGAAATCATTATATGTAGCCGGACTTGATGAGTTTGAAAAAGATACATTACTGAAATTCAAATCATTTGATATTGCTGTTGACCTTATAAGCGCCATCAAAATGGAAAATATAAAGGTTAAAAAAATCATACTGGACAAGCCTGTCGTTTATGCCCACATCCTTTCTACTGGAAAAGCTAACTGGGATATTGCCAAAGAAAGTACGGAAGAAGAGGTTACCGACACCACCGGCGGGGAATTCAACACAAAAATTGAATTGAAACACTTTGAAATCATTGACGGTGATATTGCATATATTGATGACAGCGGTAATATGTCGGCTTCTGTAAAAGATTTTGATTTCCTGCTTACTGGAGATCTCTCACAGGATTTTACAAAGCTTGCCATAACAGCCTCCTCCGGGGTAATCAATATTATAATGGATGGCATCCGATATCTTAAAGATGCATCGCTGAATGCAAAGATTAATTTGGACGCAGACCTGAAGAACGCTTTGTTTGTTTTAAAAGAAAATGAAATAGCACTGAATGATTTGCTGCTGAAATTTGACGGAGATGTGGGCCTGCCCAATGAAGAAGATATCAATATTGACCTGAAATACGGTCTGGCAAAAGCTGATTTCAAATCAATCTTATCACTGATACCCGCTATTTATATGAAAGATTTCGGGGAATTGAAAACCAGCGGGAACCTTCAGCTTGACGGATTTGTTAGGGGAACATACAACGAAAATACAATGCCCAGTGCCAGGATCAAGCTTCTGGTACAAAACGCCATGTTCAGTTACCCCGGACTTCCAAAATCAGCAGAGAACATACAAATTTATGTCGATGGATATTATGATGGCGTGCAAATGGATAATTCTACCCTGGATGTCAACAAATTTCATGTTGATCTTGGAGGAAACCCGGTTGATCTCACATTGAATATAAAGACTCCTGAAAGCGATATGATGGTGAATGGCAACCTCAAATGCGATCTCAACCTTGCCACCCTGAAAGATGTGATACCCCTCGACAGTACCACGTTAACCGGGAAAATAAATGCCGCCATTGATATGATGGGTTATATGTCATACATAGATAATGAGGAATACGAAAAGTTCAAGGCGGATGGCAGCTTGATTATAACTGACTTGTTGTACAGCAGTCCAGATCTGCCTAAAGATCTCAGCATTGTTGAAACATCTCTGTTTTTCTCACCGCGGTATTCTGAAGTTAAATCATTCAATGCCATAATGGGCAAAAGCGACTTTCAACTGTCGGGTAAAATTGAAAACTATATACCATATTTATTCAAAGACGAAACCATCAAGGGAGATTTTATATTCACATCCGGTGTTCTTGACCTGAATGAGTTTATGACTGAATCAGCAGAAACAGTATCAGAAGAAACTGATACTGTTCCGCTTTCGGTTGTGGAAGTTCCCGGAAATATTGATTTTAAGCTGATTTCAAGAATAAAGAAACTTTATTATGATAAACTTGAGATAGACAACACTATAGGCACAATCATGATAAAAAACAGTCGTGTTATACTTGATGGTTTGAAACTGCATGCCTTGGAGGGATCACTCGAACTCAGAGGGGAATACAACACAAAGGATGTGTTGAATCCAACAGTTGAATTAGGGATTAAAGCGGTTGATATTGATATACCCATGGCATATGAAGCCTTTGGCCTGCTTCAGCAATTTGCTCCCATTGCCAAAAAGGCACAGGGTAAGGTGTCGCTGGTGTTTGATTTTTCCGGTTTCCTGGATGAAACCATGATGCCCCGCCTAAATTCGGTTATTGGGAAAGGCGATCTGACAGCCAACACAATTGGTTTAAGAAGCTCAGATATGTTTTCTTCAGTTGGGAAACGGCTTAATACAAAGTTTTTCGATAATATGGTTTTCAACAGCCTGGACATTAAATTCGAGATACGGAACGGCAGGTTGTTCATCGATCCTTTCGAGACAAAGATGGGGAAATCAACCTTTATGATAGCCGGGGATCAGGGTATTGACCAGACTATGAATTATACGGTTAACATGGCATTACCACGGGCTGAACTGGGGCAGGCTGCAAATTCAGCAATTACCGGATTATACAGCAAAGCTTCAGCTTCGGGGCTGAATATTGCACCATCAGAGATCGTTAATATGAATGCGAAAGTTACGGGCACATTTAAAGATCCCAGGATCTCTCTTGATTTGAAAGACAATGTAAAACAAACCACACAGGCCATTAAGGAAGAAGTTACCCAGGCGGCAAAGGCAGAGCTTGATAAGCGTAAAGAAGAAGCCAAAGCCGCTGCAAGAGCCGAAGCCGATAAAATATTAGAAGAAGCCCGGAAACAAGCTGATGAGATAAAGAAAAAAGCCAGGGACGCTGCCGATATTGTGAAGAGAGAAGCCGCCTCAAACGGTGAAAAGCTCGTGAAACAGGCCAGTAATCCTATAGCAAAAAGGGCAGCGGAACAGGCAGCTAAAAAGCTCAATGAGGAAGCAGATGAAAAAGCTCAGCAGATCATCAAAGAAGGTGATGCAAAAGCTGATGCTTTGATGAAAGAAGCACAAGCAAAGGCAGATAAGCTGTTGCAGTAAATGATGTCTGAAACAGGATTTAAGGATTTAAGAATTTACAATGTCATATAGCGCCAGCCTATTTCTCATTAGTTAACCCATTAACAGTTATTATTTTTAACATTTCGAAAATCCTGGCGCTAAAAATAAATAAAAAAGCGGGCTTATAACCCGCTTTTAGTTTTATTATTCTTCAGCACCCGGTGCCTGTTTCCCGGCATCAGTTTCCGGCTTCTCAGCTTTAATTTCAGATTCTTCAGCAGTCGCTTTTGGTTTCTCAACCGCAGATGCTTCCGTATTTTCAGCAGCATCAGCTTCCTGTTTTTCTGTGGAAGCAATTTCCGGCTCCTCAGCAACGGCTTTTGATTTTTCTGCAACGGCAGGTTTTTCCGCTTTAGCTTCCTGTTTATCAGTTGCAACAGGCTTTTCAGCAGTAGCTTTTTGTTTCTCAGTAATCACTTCCTGTTCAACAACAACTGCAGGTTCCTCAAGAGTAATCTTCCTTCTTTTTTCCTGTATCCTGGCTTTTTTACCTGTTAATCCACGCAGATAGTATATTTTTGCCCTGCGAACACGACCCAGTTTGTTCACTTCAATGGTATCAATAAAAGGCGACGCAACAGGAAAGATACGTTCAACACCAACATTACCTGACATTTTCCGAACGGTAAAAGTAGCACCCGATCCGGTACCCTTTCTTTGCAACACCACACCGCGGAACTGCTGTATCCTTTCCTTATTTCCTTCAATAATCTTATAATGAACCGTAACGGTATCACCGGCTTTAAATGCAGGATATTCCTTCACGGTAGTAAATGTGCTTTCGGCAGCTTTAATTAAATCCATTCTTCTTGACTATTAAAATATTTCACGCTGAATTTTCAGGGCGCAATATTACAAATAATTTTTGAGAAATTTATCTTAAAAAAGACCAGAAAATATTAATGTGAGATATCTTTTCATAGGCTTAGCCCGACAGGGTGTTCAAAACGGGGTGTCAAAAACCGTGACGGTTTTTTTCTTCAGAATGGAAATTCTTCTGTATCGGAATAATCCAGTTCTTTGAATTCAGGCTCTTTAGCTACCCTGTGCACAGGACTTCCGTCAACAAAAATAGCCTTACGAGGCCTGGCCGGGCAAACATGTTCACAAGCGCCACAACCAATGCAGGTGCTTGGGTGTATTTCAGGTATTGTTAATCCGGGTTTATATGGCACCATCCTCACCGCCTGGGTCGGACAGTGTTCCGAACACGAACCACATGCAGTCTCATCAGTATAGACAATACAGTCTTCAATGACAAAATGAACCTTTCCAATCTGCGTAAGTTTTTTATCTTCAATGGTAAGGGGCAGAATCGCACCGGTAGGGCAAACTTCACTACACTTTGTGCATTCATACTCACAAAAACCTGTATTAAAATCCATGTGTGGCTGCAACATCGAAGTAAATCCGTATTCAAGGAAAGAAGGCTGTAATACTTGTGAGGGACAAGTTGTTACGCATAAATGACAGGCCGTACAATAATCATTGAAATGCTTCAGGCTTAAGGATCCGGGAGGAGAAACCGGACGCTTCTCTTCAATTGAAATTGATCTGCCACCCATGCCCTTCCTGATTCTCTGTCTGCTGTTTAATCCTGCCATTGCCAGAAAAAACACCATTGATTTAGAAAGAAATTCACGTTTTGATGGTTCATCAGATCTTGCCTTTTTTGCAGACAGATTCAATTTATAATGAATGCTGTTTTCTGCACATACTGTAAGACAATTAAAACAACCCACACAACGTGAAAAATCCACCTCCATGGTTTTAACATTAATACAGGATGATTTGCAAACAACAGAACATTTCCCGCAACGCGTGCAACTAAACTTATCAATTTTGATTCTGAACAAAGACAACCTTGATAGTATTCCCAATAAAGTCCCTACAGGACAAACTGTATTACAAAACAGCCGTCCTCTTGTCAAAGAAAGCCAGAGTATAACAGCCAGCATCACCACGGGAAATAGGGCCTCTCTCAGCTCAAAGCCTTTAAAATCAACCTTATAAAGGAAAAACAAATTCATCTTCATAAACAAACCGGCCATTAGATTATTCAGGCTGATCACGACCGGTCTGACAAGATTAGAAAAAATCCTGCCAAAATTGCTGTAGGGATCCAGAAGATATAAGGTCAACAAACTACCAAATACAAGTGAAACAAGAGAAAGTACAAGAAACCCGTATCGTATAAAGTTCAGCGGTCTGCTGTATTTAAAGTGTGTTTTAACAGACAGTTTTCTCGAAATGAATGTAAAAACATCCTGCAAAATGCCCATCGGACAAAGTGTTGAACAATAGACCCTTCCAAACAACAAGGTCAGTATCAGAACAATAAGAAATCCCAAAGCGGATACCGACATTATTGCCACAAAGTTGATTATTGACGGAATAAATTGTAAGTCATGGATAAGATGCACCCAGGCAGTAGGTATTATTTCCCTGAAATCAATAAAGATAACGGTAAAGGCCACCAGGAAAATAAGAGAAATAAAAAGCCTGAAAATCCTGAGGTGTTTTTGTTTCATGTTTATACGGTAATACGATTGATCTTCAGGCTTTCCAGGTCACTTGTTCCCACACCTAAAGCCTCAGCCAGAGCAATATGCCTGACCTGGGAGGGTTCTAATCCGAATACTTTGGTGGCGGCTGTATCAGCCGCTACAATATCGGTGCCTATTATCTGGTATTTCATGTCGACCACATCGGCTACTGAAACCCCCCGGGGTCCGTTACGCTTCATCACACGATAAGCATCAACAATATTGAGTGCAGGTTTTTTAAAAGCTGCAAAATCAGCAATGCATTGGTGCAGATCGTTCTTATGCCAGTAACCTCTGTCCCATACAACGCCCATCAGGTTTTTCATACCCAGGGTCAGACGAGTTCCCCCATGGGTTTTCAGAATCGGAACATTGATGAAGACATCCGACTCAAGGATCAATTCATGCACTTTGGCATGTTTCAGGCTTTTTCCATTCTTCACTTCCACCGTATGATAGTATCCTTCACTCATTCCTGAGACCACAGTGGCACCAGCCTTTTTTGCCGCATCTTCAATACCGCTGTTCTTATAACAACGCGTCCCTTCGTTGCAAGAATGATCAAATACATAAACCGTCTTAGCCCCGGCCATCTTACAGTGTTCCACTATACGACCTACCAGTTTTGGATTGGTGTTTGCAGCTCTTTCCGGTGAAGTGTCCCAGCCAATATTGGGTTTCACCACAACCGTTTGGTTTGGTTTCACGAATTGCTTCATCCCTCCGATTGATGCAATAGCTTTGTCAAACATAGCATCAGGCTCCCCCCCCCTGATGGCGACTATATCATATGGCAAGGCATAATGTTTCGCCTCAGAGGCCAAAATATTCCCATATTTTCCGAAGGCCATGGCTGCTCCTGAAAGAGCACCTAAGCTTACCGTTTTGCGGATAAAATCTCTCCTTTTCATGATGGCTTTGTTTTATAACAGTTTTGGTCACACCCTGTTGGAATTCAACCATGAAAATTAGCAAATTTTTATAAGTAATCAGGATATATAAACTTAAATGCCAAAAATTTAGAAACAGTCTAAATAATGTTATTTTATATATCTGTAAATATATATATATATAAACGATTGATGATTATAATTGGCCTGCATTGCTAAATTATTTCTATTTTAGCATTAAAGTAAAAACGATAAATAAACTGATACAGTATGACCATTCTTTATTATGATTGTTTTGCCGGTATATCAGGCGACATGAACCTGGGAGCTTTACTGGATCTCGGTGTGGAAGAAAAGCACCTGAGGGATGAACTTGCCAAGCTTCAATTGGAGGGTTACGAACTGATGATACAAAAGGATATGCGAAAAGGAATCAGCGGAACAAGGGTTAATGTTCTGACCAACACAGAAAAAATATCGCATCATAAAAACAATCAGCAAGCTGCTGACCATCATCATGATCATCATCATCACCATCATCATGACCATGACCATCATCATGATCATCATCATCGCGCTTACAGTGATATCAGAAATTTAATAAACAGCAGCAAACTCAGTGATGATATAAAGCAGCTCAGCATAAAAATTTTTGAAAAAGTTGCCCTGGCTGAAGCAAAGATTCATAATAAAACAATTGACAGTGTTGCTTTTCATGAGGTAGGAGCCATTGATTCAATCGTTGATATCGTTGGAGCTGCCATATGTATCAGGGCACTTGCTCCTGATAAAATAATGGTTTCAACGGTTGAGCTTGGCGGTGGTTCAGTACAATGTGCCCATGGTCTGTATCCGGTACCGGCACCTGCCACCGCCGAAATAATTAAAGGCATTCCTGTCTGCAAAGGGAAAGTCGCATACGAGGCAACTACACCTACCGGTGCCGCAATACTGGCAGCCTGTGCTGATGAGTTTAGTGACAGTTACACTATGAAAATCAACAAAACAGGATATGGCATCGGACAAAGAGATGGTGAAATTCCCAATGTGTTGCGGGTTTACTGGAGTGATACAGCAGACCATACCGATCTTGAAGTTACTGCCTCAACTATAGTTGAATGCAATATTGATGATATGAATCCCGAATTCTATGATTTCATCATCGAATCATTATTTGAAGCAGGAGCAAAAGATGTTTACATTACTCCTATCATCATGAAGAAATCCCGACCTGCCGTCACTCTTTCAGTTCTTACCGGGTACGAAGCAGAGCAGAAGGTCGAGGAAATACTCCTGACTGAAACCAGTACGCTCGGAATAAGAAAATATACCGTTGAAAAAATCATGCTGCAAAGGAAAGCTGAATTTCTTGACACACCTTATGGACAGGTAAGAATAAAAGCAGCATATTACAATAAAAAAAGGATTAAATCAAAGCCTGAATATGAGGATTGTTTAAAAATAGCGCGTGAAAAAAACATGCCATTAAGCCAGATATACAAAGAAATTGAAAAACTTCTCTTGATAAATGACAACACTTGATCCATATCAGGATGATTATAAACGTTTACTGGAATATCTGAGAAAGCTCAGCCAGGCTGCTGTGGCGTTTTCAGGAGGAACCGACAGCACGTTTCTATTGTGGGCAGCAAAAGAGGCACTGGGTGAAAATGTCCTTGCGTTAACTGTAAAGACTCCATATATCCCTGACTGGGAAATAGAAGAAGCCTCATTGTTTTGCAAAAGAAATAATATACGCCATCAAATACTCACAATACCCTTCCCTGAGATAATCAGAAATAACCCTGAAGACCGCTGTTACAGATGTAAAAAGCAATTGTTTGAAAGGCTGCTGCATGAAGCGGCCGGTTCAGGCATAACAACTGTACTGGATGGCACCAATGCAGATGATATGCATGATTACCGTCCCGGACTCAGAGCCCTCAGTGAACTTGAAATTAAAAGCCCCCTTCTTGAATCAGGCATAACCAAAGCAGTCATCCGGCATCTTTCGAAATCAATAGGATTGCCCACATGGGATAAACCGGCATACGCATGCTTGTTGACACGTTTACCATACAACAGGCCTGTCAGAGAAAATGTGCTTACCCTGATAGAGAAAGCTGAACTATTTCTCATGCTCGCAGATTACAGGTCAGTTCGCGTTCGTGTTCAGGATAATGCTGCCCGTATTGAAATGGACAATGATCTGATGCCGCGTTTCATTTCAAGTGGCTTTTATAAAAAAACAGCGGTTTATTTTAAATCCATTGGGTTTCAATTTATATCACTTGACCTGGAAGGATACCGAAAAGGAAGCTTTAATACAACCATTGAAAAATAACGCTATGAATCAGGATGATCTGCTCAAACTTCTTGAAGAAGTAAAACACGGCCGGCTTGAAACCGGGGAAGCTATGCAAATACTTAAGAATTTCACCGTAAAAGACCTGGGCTTTGCAAAGCTTGACACTCATCGGGAACTCCGTACGGGATATCCCGAAGTGATCTTTGGTCAGGGAAAAACGACTGAAGAAGTTAAGGAAATCATCCGGTTCATGAGTACTCAGAATAATAATATACTGGCCACCCGTGTTACTGAAGAAATGTTCAGGGCAGTGCAGGATATATGCCCTGAAGCAAAGTTTCACCAACGTGCCCGGGCCATTACTGTCATGAAAAAAGAAATGAAATGTCCTGATACATATATTGACATAATAGCAGCTGGGACCTCAGATTTGCCGGTAGCGGAAGAAGCCGCTGTTACAGCTGAAATCTTCGGAAATAAAGTTGAGCGGATTATTGATGTTGGTGTTGCAGGGATACATCGGTTATATGATAGAATTGAAGATATCACAAAAGCCCGTGTCAACATTGTAGTTGCAGGTATGGAAGGAGCTTTGCCAAGTATTGTGGGCGGTCTTGTCGATAAACCTGTCATTGCTGTCCCAACCAGTGTTGGCTACGGGGCTAATTTCAGTGGCTTATCAGCCCTGCTGGGCATGCTGACTTCCTGTGCCAGCGGTGTATCTGTGGTAAATATCGACAATGGATTTGGTGCCGGCTTTCTGGCAAGCATGATCAATAAGCTTTAAAAGTTTGAAGATTTGATAATTTACAGATTTACTGGTTTACAGATTATTCACTATTCGTTATTCACTATTCACTGGTTACTTTCTTTCGGCAAACTGAAACTGAAGGTGCTTCCCTTTTTTTCTTCACTTTTTACTTTAATATTTCCACCGTGCTTTTCAACAAATTCCTTGCTGACGATCAATCCAAGACCGGTCCCTGTTTCTCCCGCCGTACCTGTTGTAGAGTGATAAGTATCAATCCTGAAAAGCATACCAAGTGTTTCTTTGTTCATTCCGATGCCCGTATCAGTGATATGAATTTCAGTCATATCACCTTTATCGGTAGAACTAATCCTGACCTCTCCGCCATTCTTTGTAAATTTAACGGCATTGCTGATCAGATTTCGTATAACAGTGGTAATCATATTTTTATCAGCAAAAACCATTGATTTCGGCTCTAACATATTCTTAAGCTTGATATGTTTCTTTTCAGCAGTTATGCTTAAAAAATTTATGGTAGATGCAACAATTTCGTTTATGTCAATGTTGTCAGGACTAAATTTGATTTTATCGGTTTGTGTGCGAGCCCACTGCAATAAGTTTTCAAGAAGGTTAAAAGCACCTTCAGAGGAAACATTGATCAATTCAAGAAGACCTATTTTCTGCTGATCATTCATTGAGTTATATTCCTTGGTCAGCAATTCAGAAAAGCCGATTATGGCATGGAATGGATTACGAAGATCATGGGCAATAATGGAAAAGAATTTATCCTTGGTCCTGTTAAGCCTTTCAAGTTCGTCATTAATGTGGCGGAGATTTTCGGCCTGGGCAGCAAGTTCCTCAGCCTGCTGTTGAATTTCTTCCTGTCTTTCTTCCAGTAAGCGGTTGGTTTCCTGCAGATCTTCTGTTCGCTTTCTAAGTTGAATTTCAATTCGTTTGGCTTTTGTGATATCGCGCCCTATGCCAACAATACCGACCACTTCGCCATCTTTATTGATAAGAGGCACCTTGGTGGTTGATATGATTACACGGTTACCCTGTTCATCAAGTCCGGGTTCCTCATAGTTGATCTTGGGTTCAAGACTCTTCATGATGGATTGCTCATCGTCATAAAACTGGCTTGCCAGATCATGTGTATAATAGTCAAAATCTGTTTTGTTAATGACTTCCTCCGGAGTAGCGCCCATAACAGAAGCCACTTTTTTATTGGCTACAATGAACCGGCTTTCCCTGTCTTTGATATAAATCATATCCGGCATATTATCAATAAGAGTTCTGAGTTGATTACGCTCATCAAGGATGGATTCTTTCATTTCCTCTTCAACACGTAATTTTTCATGCTGATAACGTGTTACGATATAAAACACCAGAAATGAAAGGGCCCCTAACACAAAAATCAACATAAAGATCCTGAAAATGTTGCTTTTATAAAAAGGTGGAGATATGATGACTTCAATGGATCTTCCTTCCTCATTCCAGACAAGGTCATTATTAGAACCCTTCACCGTAAAAATATAGCGACCAGAGGGTAAATTGTCATAGGAAACATATCGCCGGTCGGCATTGACATATGACCAATCCTCATGGTAACCGGTAAGCCGGTATTTATATTTGTTTTTTTCAGGTAATGTATAGTCAAGTGAAGCAAATTCAAAAGCAATACTGTTTAAATAATGGGGTAAAATGATCTTCTTGAGATAATTTAATGATGTACGTGTATAATCCCTGGCATTATGTGTTTTACCTCTGCCGGAAATCCTGAAACTGGTAATGACAATTGCAGGCGTATTCAGGTTATCCCTGATACTGTCAGGATAAAAAGATGTGTATCCGTTTACACCGCCAAAATACAGCTCACCTGAAGGAGACCTGAAAGCTGCTCCCGGTGAAAAAACATTGTGCTGCAATCCGTCAGATTTACTATAATTCTTTACGGCTTCAGTTTTTGTATTGAATTTTATTATACCGTTGGATGTGCTCAACCAAAGGTTATTATAAGAATCCTCGAGGATATTGTATATCATATCATCTATGAAACCATCATCCTGTGAAAACGACCGGAATGTTTCATGAACCCGGTCAAAGCGATTCAACCCGCCGCCACCTGTGCCAACCCAAAGAACACCATTTTTGTCTTCGAAAATACAAAAAACATCATTGTGACTTAAGGTATTCGCGCGACCGGCTTCTTTTCTGTATGATTTAAAATCTGCAATTTCTTCCGGAATGGTGGCATTAATATTTTTAACAGTCATCCTGTTAAGACCACCGCCTTTGGTGCCTATCCAAATAACGCCGTCTTTGTCCCTGTAAAGACATAATATTGTTCTTGAACTCAAGGCAACCGGGTTATCCGGATCGCAATTAAAATTAATAAAGCTTTCTGTCTTTTTATTGAAAAGGTCAAGACCTCCGCTGGATGGTATTCCCCATGATCCAACCAGAAGATGATCGTTATCATAATTGAGCAAAGCATATATATGATCGTTGCTCAACGATGTTTCATCAGCGGGATCGTTTTTATAATGTTTACTTTTGCCTGTAACCGGATCAAATTTATTTAATCCTCCTCCATCGGTGCCGATCCAGAAAACTGATTTTTTGCCTTCTTTAGCGGGACAAACAGATAAAATATTATTGCTGCTTAGAGAAGTAGCTGAATTTTCTGATTGTCTGAAATGTATTACATGACCTGTTTTTTCGTCCACCCTGGTCAGACCGTTATTACGGGTTCCAAACCATTTGTTTCCTTCATCATCCAACAAAACAGCTGTTATAACACCATATTTAACATCAATTGATTCATCTGTTGGCTGGACAAAATTCTTGGTGCCAGGTACAATTTTATGGATTCCGTCATAACGTGTGCCCACCCAAATGATACCTGAAGAACCCCTGTATAATGATGTAATAACCTGATCATGAATAAATTCCTTACCCAGTACCGGGGTAAAATCCTGTAGGGATAATGTTTTTGTATTGAGTTGCATAAGCCCCTGATCACGTGTCCCAAGCCATAAATGGCCATAAAGATCGGGCAAAATGCTGAAAACGATGGTGTGTTTGTATCCCCGGATTCCCGGCCTGGCATCTTCAAAACAATATATGAATCTGTTTTCTTCCCTGTCGAATTTTATCAGCCCGTATCCCCAGGTTCCAATATAAAGATCATACTTTTCATCCTGATACAATGAAAGGATAACATGATTTAGATCACTCTCTCCTATTGGATTATGGATAAAATCTCCGGTGATTTTATCAAATCTGAATAATCCCTGTTCAGTTCCAATCCATAAAGTGCTATTGTTCTGTTTGTCTTCAATTATACAATTGACATGGTTGCTCTCTGGTGAAAAAGGATTTAAAAAACGTCTGAAAACAGTGGTTGAATCAACCGAATTAAGTCCTCCCCCTTTGGTGCCAATCCACAGTGTCCCATCATGATCACAGAGCATTGATAATATGTTACTGTTGCTTAAACCAACGGAATCATGAGAATGGCCATAAAAGCGAATAAACTTATCGGAATTAGGATCATACCAGTTTAATCCGTTCTCCGTGCCCACCCATAAGTTGCCTGAATGATCTTCACATAATGACTGAATAACATTATTGCTTATCGATAGTGTATCGCCAAGAACAGGTTTGAATACCTGAAAATCGTAGCCATTGAAACGATTCAGCCCATTCCACGTACCAAACCACATAAATCCTGACTGGTCCTGAAGAATAGCGCTAACCCAGGAGTTAGACAAACCTTTATCAGTTGAAATATTACTTGTTTCAAACGATTGACCGATAAGGCTAACAGGCAAAAAAAGCAAAAAAAACGGAAAGATAAATTTTAACATAAAAACGCGCATAGCTGATTAAAAATTAAATTATGCGGGTCATACAATGTAAAGTTATTATACATCTTTTATTCCGGAATAGTTACGTTTGAAAAGTAAAGACTATAAAAGTCATAAAATATTTAGGAACTATTGCACATCAGAATCAAGTTTTTTTCAACAAAAAGCTTTTATCACGAACAACAGATTTGATACTATTATAAAAAAAAACAATGCAGAAGCCTTGAGTCTGCCCCGATAATTATCATGTAAAAATCTCAGCGACTTCCGACACCGCCCCTAAAGCCTGCCTGCAGTCAGCCAGAGTTCCCGGCTTTTGCCCCTATTCACCATTCACCATTCATCATAAATCCTTACGTCCCGCCATTCGGCGGGTCGCGGGGAAGAGTAATCTAATGTACTTCTTTTGCTACAAACAGTTGGCCCCTCCGGGG
>JAFGTR010000073.1 GCA_016934055.1 Bacteroidales bacterium
ACAACTTTAAGATCGGGGAATTTGTTTTTAATGGGTTGCAGCTTCTCCTTATCCCTCCCCACTATCGGATAACCATCGGTTAAAATGATCAGGAAATTCGTTGTTAAAGTATCCCTGGAGTAATCATCCTTAAGGTCTTCATAGAAATATTTCCAGATATCAGCGCCGTAATATTCCGCCGGGACAGAACTGAATTCTGCTTTATTATATAATGTATCAAGGTTCGCATAGAACTTTTCACGCCTGATTTCCTCTTCTTTGCGCCGCTGAAAATTGTTGATGCTTTCCATATTAACATAAAGCCTTTCCTCAAAAACTTCGTAAGGGAGCCCTGATCCAAGCTGAGGAGCTATTACCACCTTAATTTCATCTCTTGATTTGAGATAAAGATCGTTACGGACCTTTTGCTCAAAAACACTGTAAATATGTTTAATGATTTCTTTATCCCGTGCAGGTTGGTTTTCCTGAACAATGATACGATCGGAAAGGTCAAGCAATAAGATGATGTTGTATTTGTCATATATTATTTGTGAAGAGGGAGGAACAGGTGGTTTACACGCATTAAAAATAAACAGTCCTGTCATGACCAATAAGAACAAACAAACTTTTTTCATAATGATCTGCTTTAACGGTTCATATTCTGATTTCTGCCTGAGCATATCTCAGCCCCGCTTACTGATAATCTTAACAATACCCGGCCGGATGCCGTTTCTTTCCTCAAAATCCTTTTTCAGGCTCAGACATCTCTCTTTTATTGACTTCATATTTTCGGGAGCGAGGTAAGCAATCCATCCTGACGAGAACTGGTCGACATACTTTTTCAGGTTACCCTGCATAACCGTATTCACATCATCACGATAATTGGCAATACGCTCCTTAATATCATCGAGCGGCATCATTTTGGCTTTAAGCAGTTTAACATCACCGGTCAGATGCCTGATTATCTTCCTGAGATTTACGGCTATTTTGCGCTTGTCCCATTCACGCATCAGGTAATCGATCAATAGACTCCAGGTGATATAGACCAGGAATCCAAGGAACAGAATGATATAAAAAGTCGGACTGGAACTCCACGGTGTTGTAGCAAGGCCCATCAGATCTTTTGCTGTTTCGGTGTTATTGTGAATGATAAGGGCTAAAAGCAGGTCAACAGTAAAGGTTACTGCAATCAACAAACCGATAAACAGGAATTTGATCTTTTGCCTCAATTCCAGTAATACATGAAAAGCCCAGCCGAATGCATAAAACACGAAAGGTACAAGAAACAACAAAAAGTTGTATTGAATAGCCTCAGCCAACTCATAGGGTTGTGGCATAATGCTGCCCACACCTGCTCCACGGGCTATGCCATCGGCAATTTTCTCAAAGTCAACATACAACGCCTTGTACGCTGCCGACACGTAAAAGAAGAACAGGTAGCCCGAAAGCATGATCAGAATAAAAAGACCTATACTGAATTTCAGGGTACTGAAAGATTCCGTTCTCAGTTTTTCATGGTCATTATTCCTGATTTCGTGCATCTTAAGAAGTTCCTGCCTAAATTCATCGATCTTTTTGTTTTTTTCTGCTACATCTGTCTCAATCTTTGCATTGGCTGCTTCCGCTTCCTGATAATTCTTTTCCAGGTCCCTGATCAGCTGCAAACGTTCCTTTTTTTCATCATCAGTAAGGCCCCTGTAATTCTCTTCAACAAGGTCACCATTGGCAATACGGTTTAAAAGTGAGACATATACTTCAGGATCGCCCTTCACGGATCCTGCTTTTTCATATCCGAAATCATACAGGTTAACACGGTTAACCTGGTGAACAACGGCCTCCTTATTACCGGAGGAAGCATTGTTTGTTGGTGTTGTCATAACGTTGTTGTTTTAGTAAGTAGTATAAAGCATATTGATATCCATCACTTTAGCTCACTTAAGATCAGGACTATATTACGGTATAACTTCATAAATCCGAACCTTGGTTTTTATAAATCTTGCCAGAAACAAAAACAAATATAAATATTAACGAAATAATTACCAATTTATTGAAAGATTTAGATTCGCAATACACCATGATTAAAAACAGCGCGGGAATGAGAATGAGGAGGTAAAATTTAAAAGCAGTTATAACGGGAAAAGATAATTTCATATATTTAGCAGCTGTAAAAACCTTAGGCTTAATTATGATGACCCATGACAATCAAGAGCTTCAGCTGGCATTTGAATTTGTTCAGTATACCAATACAAATGTCTTCCTCACCGGCAAAGCCGGTACAGGTAAAACCACATTTCTGCATAACCTGAGAAGCATCACCCACAAACGCATGATTGTGGTAGCACCTACAGGTGTGGCAGCCATAAATGCCGGGGGCGTTACAATCCACTCTTTCTTTCAGCTGCCCTTTGGGCCTCAGATCCCTGTGGAATATACCGTTAGTGGTCTGCAACCGGAGACAACACCGCAAATGGAAGCTTCAAAATACCAAAAGTTCAACCGTGAAAAGATAAATATAATTAAGAGCCTTGATTTACTTGTTATTGATGAGATCAGCATGGTACGGGCCGACCTGCTGGATGCTGTGGATAACGTATTGAGGAGATACAGGGACAGGCAGAAGCCATTCGGAGGAGTCCAGTTATTGATGATCGGCGATATTCAGCAGTTAGCGCCGGTAATACGCGATGAAGAATGGGAAATCCTCAGGAACTATTACGACACGGTATTCTTCTTCAGCAGCATGGCTCTTCAGAAAACACATTATGTCAGCATTGAACTGAAGCATGTTTACCGGCAAAGTGACCGCATATTTATTGATCTGCTGAACAAGATCCGGGATAACAAAGCTGACCCGGAGACATTACGAACATTGAACAGATGTTATAAACCGGAATTCAATCCGGGTGATGAAGAAGGGTACATTATATTAACGACCCACAACAAAAAAGCACATGAGATCAACAACTCCAGGCTGAGAGATCTTGATAAAAAATCGCACACTTTTAAGGCAAAGATCGAAGGAGAATTCCCTGAATATGCTTATCCGACAGAACCTGAACTTATTTTGAAATCAGGAGCTCAGGTGATGTTTGTAAAAAATGACCTGTCACGCGAAAAACGCTTTTTCAACGGTAAGATAGGCAGGATAACCGGCTTTGATGAGCAGAAGATCATCGTTAAATGTCCGGATGACAATTTCCCTATTGAGGTTGAGCCAGTTGAATGGCAGAATATGAAATACACTCTTGACAAAGAAACAAAAGAGATCACTGAAACTGAAATAGGCTCATTCAGGCAATACCCGTTAAAGCTTGCATGGGCCATAACGATCCATAAAAGTCAGGGTTTGACTTTCGACAGGGCTATTATCGATGCACGTGCAGCTTTTGCCCATGGCCAGGTTTACGTTGCCTTAAGCCGTTGCCGGACACTGGAGGGCATGGTGCTCAGCACGCCTGTTTCAAGCCATGGCATAATAAGTGACACAGCCGTATCACAGTTTATTGATGAAGTGGAACAAAATGAACCCGGGCCGGAAGAGCTGAACAGGTCAAAAAGGTCGTATCAGCAAATGCTGCTATCAGAACTTTTTGACTTTACTCCCCTGCAACGTGACATACACTATGGCCTTAAGTTGTTGAGAGATCATCATCACAGTTTTTTTGGCACACTACAGGAAGATATGAACACGATGAATGAAAATCTCAAAAACGAGATACTCACGGTCTATGCCAGGTTTTCAGTTCAGCTTAACAATTTGCTTCAACAGCAGCAAGACGCAGAGTCAAATGAAATGTTACAGGAGCGGATCAAAAAAGCCTGCAGCTATTTCGCGGAAAAATTGCAGGTAAAAATAGCCGAACCATTGAGTGATACCGCTTTTGAAACCGATAACAAAGAAATTAAAAAGGCTATAGATCAGGCTTTATTGAAACTGCAAACCGATACGACTGTTAAATTAGCCTGTCTCAATGACTGCCGGCATGGTTTTTCAATAAAACAATACCTGGAAACCCGGGCAAAAGCAGCACTTGATTTGCCGGCAACGCTTAAGAAACCAAAGAAAACAGAAGGCCGGTCTGATGACAAAACCATAACACACCCCTTACTGTATAACATTCTTTCCTCATGGCGAGCCAGGAAAGCCCTGGAATTAAACCTGCCGTTTTACATGGTATTACCCCATAAGACCATGATCAGCCTGGTTAATTTGCTGCCCTGTACTCTTACTGCGATGAAGACCATCAAAGGCATGGGGAATAAAAAATTATCACAGTTCGGAAGTGAAATCCTTGATATCATACAAAGTTATTGCAGCGAACATAATGTGGCTTCAAAAATGCCGGATAGCATACCCGAACTTCCCCAAAAAGCTGTTAAAGAAGACACAAAACAAAAAAGCCTTGATTTATGGAGATCAGGCCTGTCGATCGATGAAATTGCCGGGGAACGAAATCTGGCCGTCTCAACAATTGAAGGACATCTGGCCCACTATGTGGGGACCGGTGAAATCGGACTGGATCACTTTGTAAATCCGGCAAGAGCAGCCCTTATAGCGGACTTCTTCCGGCAACATGATGATGACACACTGAAATCTGCTCAAGAAGCCCTTGGCAATGATGTAACATACAGCGAATTACGTTATGTTCTGAAACATCTCGAATCACAGGGAAAAAAGAAAGCCGGAGAGCATCAGGCAGCTGAAAAACACATTCAGGTTAAAAAAAACTAAATATTGGCATAAACTTTGTTACATTTAGAAAAAAATTAATACTCTATCAATGAAAAAATTTTTTTTATTTGCAGCATGTCTCTTTACCCTGACAATGGCGCCGGGGCAGGATTATGCATCCGAAAAAACCGGAAACAATGAATTTGGGTTCCATGCCGGTGCGACTACCGGACTTGGACTGTCATACCGGCACTGGTTCAACAGGGCAGGTTTTCAGTTGACAGCACTGCCCATCAGAACCGATGATATTACTTTCATCAGTGCAGGCGTTACGGCCTTATATTCTTTCTATGATTCGAAATACGTCACTGTTTTCGGATATTTTGGCAATCATTTTTTCATACATGAGGAAGACGGAGAAGAATACAACTGGAATACAGGCACATACGAACCGGATCATTATGACGATACCGCTTATAGTTTTGGCATAGGCCCCGGATTTGCTTTCGGAAAAACCGTACGTTTCAATCTGATGGTCGGTTATGGGTTTTATGATGTATTCGAAAAATTGAACATGTACCCTACAGGGGAAATTGGTCTGTATTACAGGTTTTAGCACGTTGATCATATCAGGTCTTCGATCCTCGATCTTTGATCTTTGATCTTCGATCTTCCTTCTGCTTTTTCCACTAAGGTTTTCTGTTGACAATAAGGTTTTTTTATGCAACAAAACCTTATTTATAAATTCATTAACCTTAGTAGCAAAGGCAGGAACAGAAACAAACCTTATTGCTTTATTATCCCGCTATTTTGGCTCACAACTGACAATTCCCAACCAACAAGAATAAAGGTTGAAAAATCAGTTATTTTAATAAAAAAGTATTATCATCACGTTTTTTGAGTGATGTCAGCAGAAATGATCTTCAGTTGATCAATCTGTAATTTTTTTAATTTTGCACTAAACTTTGCCTTTATGCGAGAGCCGAAAATGATGTTAAATATCGATAATGAAAGCGTTGACAGTCGCAAATTGAATGCGCTGAATAAAATTGTTAAGATGCTTAATCAACCGGCAACGCTTGATATGATGCTGCAACAGGCCTGCGAGATTATCCCGGAAGCCTATGCATATCCTGAGCAGGTGTCTGTTAAGATTTCCTTTAATGAAAAATCATATACCAGTAAAGGCTATAACGAATCCCAATGGCTTGAGCAGCAATCATTCGAAACACCTGACAACACCAAAGGTCAACTTGAAATCTTTTTTTCTGAGGATTTCATCATTAAAACAGAAAAAGAATTACGTGTTGATGATGACAGTTTTATAACACATCTGACTACATTGATTGTTGGTGCAATTTCAAAGAATCATCTGGGAAGGCTGATCTACGACCATACCGAAAGAAAAAAAGAATTAAAGGGCATCCATCGCACAGCTGAAGCACTAAGGAAGACTGCCTCCCTTGAAGAATCATTGCAGGAAGTCTGTTCTTTCCTCCCCGATGCCTGGCAGTATCCCGAGAGTACTGTTGCCAGGATAACATTCGGAGAAAGGGTCTTTACCAGCAACGGATTCAAAGAAACGCACTGGTTTCAGCGGCAGGATTTTGAAACGCCTGGCGGCAAAAAGGGCAGCATTGAGATATTCTACCTGAAAGAATTTCCCGAAGCTTTTGAAGGACCTTTTTTACAGGAAGAACGTGAATTGCTGAACAACCTTGCTTCGCTGATATCGGGGACAGCTTCACAAAAAGCCTTGCAGGAATTGCTGTATTTTAACACAGAAAGGCTGAAAGAGCTTCACGGGCTGAACCAGACTTCGTCGGTTTTACGACAGGGCAAGACAATTGAGGAATCGCTGCAGGTTATCTGTTCCATTCTCCCCGATGCCTATCAGTATCCTGATTTCACAGTCGCCCGTATCACCTTTGATAAACATGTATTTACCAGTCCGAACTTCAGGGAAACCCCCTGGGTTCAGCGGCAGGAAATTGAAACACCAAATCATGCAAAAGGAGTAATAGAGGTATTTTACCTGAAAGAGTTTCCTTTGGCAGATGAAGGGCCTTTTTTGAAGGAAGAGCGTAATATGTTAATTAATATAGCAGGTCTCATCACAGGTTCTGCCATCAAAAAAGTCTTCGATACACTTCTGCACGATAATCAGGAAAGAGTTAAAGAATTAAATATCATCAACAGGACTTCGGAAATCATAACCCAGGGCATGCCTGTCGAGGAAACCTTACGGAAAATTGCCGGGATATTGCATAAATCCTGGCAATATCCCAAACATACAGCTGTAAGGATAACCTACGAAGGGAAGCAATATATTAACAGGGAATTTACCGAAACCCAGTGGTTTCAACGTGAGAACTTCATCACCATCGATAATAAGAAGGGCAGCATTGAAGTTTTTTATCT
>JAFGTR010000201.1 GCA_016934055.1 Bacteroidales bacterium
ACCGCTTGCAGGGTTTCCGACCCAACACCCCAAAACCCACACAAAGTGTCCCTTGTCCCTCGTCCCTTTCTTCCTGTCACTTTCTTTTATGAATTTGAGAAAAATTTTATACTTGATAACAATATGAAATTTATATCTTTGTTATTACTAATTATCGTTGCATTCAATCACATTAAATAATTTCTGCCATGGCAAAAATCCTTGAAACTGACAACAATGTAATTAACCAGATAGGTGTGGGCACTGAAATAACAGGCGATGTATCAACCAATGGCGATATCCGCATTGATGGCGTGCTTAACGGAAATCTGAAAACCAAAGGCAAGCTTGTGATCGGTGAAACCGGCACTGTTAAAGGAGAGATTACCTGCAAAAACACTGTTGTGGAAGGTTCTGTCAACGGAAAAATCACCGTTGCCGAATTGCTGACCCTGAAAGCCACTTCATCCTTTAACGGAGACATTAATACAAGAAGGCTGGCCATTGAGCCGGGTGCCAAATTTACAGGTAACTGTAACATGTCAATGGATGCTTCACCAACCAATAAAAATGAAACTGAAAAACCAGCCGAAGGATTTAAAAAGCCTTAATGATGCAGCCCGGTATTCTTCCATGGCATTTCAAATGGTCATCATTATCGGACTTGGCGTTTTTGGCGGCATTAAACTGGATGACTGGCTGCATATGAACTTCCCCGTATTTACTGTTTTACTGTCTGTAATTGCCGTTGTTCTGGCCATATATTATTTCATAAAAGATTTTACTTTTATGAACCGAAAATAAAATACAGGTGAAGAGAAACAGATTTTTTACCGGTTTATTGCTTATTACCGGCATTATAAGCTTGTTTGCCTATTTAGTTTATCATTTTTTTCTGCCATCATTATATACCCCTGTTTTTCCTTATATACTGGGTTTCTTCTTTCTTGTCAACAGCATATTCTTCATTGTTTTTCACCGTATCTACCGGCCTGACAATAATCGTTTTATCAGACAGTTTATGATATGGTTCGGCGTTAAATTCCTGATTTATCTGACATCGGCCCTGGTTGTCCTGCTCCTTTTCAGGCAAGAGGCCTTGAATATTGCTGTTGCCTTCATGGTGCTGTATCTGATATACACCGGATACGAAGTATTATGGTTAACATCACTGGTAAAAAGAAAAGAACATAAATGATGATTTTTAAAATTGTTTTATAACTTTATTAGTTGTTAATATCGTTTGATCTTATGATGAGGTTTTTTCTCTGTTGTATGACCCTGTTGTTTATGTCTGTCCTTTTTCTGAAGGCAGAAGAAAAACATACGCCCTCCGGAGAAGCCACCCATCAGATTGAGAAAAAAAAATTTGAACCCGGAAGTTTTATGTTTGATCATATCGGTGATGCTTATGAGTGGCATATCATGACTGTTGGTCATAAGCATATCAGCATCCCCCTTCCGGTAATTTTATACAGCAAAACGAAAGGACTCAGTATTTTTATGTCGGGCCGGTTTCATCATGGCCACAATTCCTACAAAGGGTATAAGCTGGAAATGTCAGGTGAAAACAAAGGCAAGATCACGGATGAAGAGGGAAACTTACCGCTTGACCTGTCCATCACCAAAAATGTCGCTTCACTCCTCTTCAGTATTGGTTTGATTTTATGGATCTTTCTTGCCATGGCAAAACCTTATAAACGCAATGCCTTAAAACCACCACGCGGTATTCAGTCCTTTTTAGAACCCATTGTTGTTTTTATCCGTGATGAAGTCGCCATACCTTCAATTGGTAAAAAGAAATACGAAGTCTTTATGCCTTATCTTCTTACGGTATTCTTTTTTATTCTTTTTAACAATGTCCTGGGATTAATACCCGTTCCTCCCGGCGGTGCCAACCTCACAGGAAACATTTCCGTTACTTTTGTCCTTGCTCTTTTTACTTTTATTATCACAACCATCAGGGGGAACAGGAATTACTGGAAACACATTTTCAACACACCCGGTGTACCGGTATGGCTGAAAATTCCCGTACCGCTCATGCCCCTTGTTGAGACCATCGGAATTTTCACCAAACCCTTTGTCCTGATGGTCCGGTTATTTGCCAATATTACCGCAGGACATATTATTGCACTGGGCTTTCTCAGCCTGATCTATATATTCGCAGAAATGTCGACCGGTTTAGCCTACGGTGTATCGATCGTTTCAATTGTTTTTTTGATCTTCATGACATTTCTTGAATTGCTGGTTGCCTTTATACAAGCCTTTGTTTTTACATTTTTGTCGGCATTATATTTTGGAATGGCCACAGAAGAACATCATTGATTTATTGTTTAATATAAACTGTTTTCTATGTTATCAATTATTTTACAAGCCGCAGCTGGTGCAGGTCTGGCAAAATTCGGCGGAGCCATTGCCGCAGCGCTTGCTGCAATGGCCGCAGCCATGGGTATTGGACGCATCGGCGGAAATGCCATGGAGGCTATTGCACGGCAACCGGAAGCCGCAGGTGATATCCGGGCCAATATGATCGTTGCAGCTGCCCTTATTGAGGGCGTTGCATTGTTTGCCGTCATCATCTGCCTGCTGGCCGTAGTGCTTTAATGCTTTACCGGGAACCGGATGGTTGATCCGTTTCCCGGTTTAACTTAATTTTTAATCATATGGGACTGCTGACTCCTGATACCGGAACGATTATCTGGACCTTTATAGGCTTTCTGATTACTTTCCTCATTCTTCGGAAATATGCCTGGAAACCTATCCTGAACGCCCTGAAGGAACGTGATAATTCAATTGCCAACGCTTTAAAGGCAGCTGATAAGGCAAAAAAGGAAATCTCAAGACTGGAGGCCGACAATGAAAAAATTCTGGCTGAAGCGCGTCTTGAACGCGACCAGATCATTAAGGAAGCCCGTGAATTGAAGGAATCTTTGATCAATGATGCCAAAGACCAGGCAAAAGCCGAATCAAAAAAGATGATCGAAGAAGCCAGGGAAAGCATAAAAAATGAAAAAACAGCCGCCATCAATGAGCTAAAAAAACAGGTAGCTGAATTTTCTGTTGATATTGCTGAAAAGATCCTTTCCAGCGAACTGTCCGATCCGAAAAAGCATAAAGACCTGGTTGACCGGACACTTAATGACATCAGATTTATGTAGAATTCTTGATTCCTTTATGAACGAAAGTAAGATATCCGTACGATACGCAAAAGCCATGCTTGAACATGCCAGGGAAGAAAATAAACTTGGCCAGGCTAAAGATGACATGATATTCATCGGGCGATGTATACGCGAAGTACCTGAATTCATCCTCCTTCTTGAAACGCCTGTTGTCAGAACAGCTGAAAAGAAAAAAATAATCGAAAAGGCAATAGGTGACCAGATCACACCCCTGACCTTATCATTTGTTAACCTGGTTTTTAATCAAAAAAGAGAAAGTTTTCTAGAATCCATCAGCCGTCATTTTTTGTACCTGTATAACAAAGAAATGGGCATAAGCCCTGCTCTCCTTATCACTGCTGAAAAAGTCGATCCTGACATCAGAAAAAACATTGTGGATGTCATTTCGCAGAAATTAAAAACCAATATCGATCTGGTTGAACAGACCGATGAAAAAATTAAGGGGGGGTTCGTTATGAGGATTGAAGATCACCAGATCGATGCCAGCATTGCTTCCCGGCTGGCAAAGATCAGAAAAGAGCTTATTTATTGAAATCACTTTGCAGAATACAATTATAGAATAACAGCATAATAATATGACGACAATAAAACCTTCTGAAGTTTCGAAAATTCTTAAACAGCAACTAAAAGAAATCTCCACCAGGGTTGAAATAGAAGAAGTCGGCACTGTGTTGCAGGTTGGCGACGGCATAGCCCGTATCTATGGTTTGTCAGAAGTACGTTCCAATGAGTTGATTGAATTTGATTCAGGAGTACAGGGTATTGTTTTCAACCTTGAAGAAGACAATGTGGGCGCTGTTCTTCTCGGGTCATCGGAAAAGATTAAGGAGGGAGACCTGGTTAAAAGAACCCACCGTATTGCTTCAATCAAAGTAAGTGAAGGCATGCTCGGAAGGATCATCAACACACTGGGAGAACCTATTGACGGCAAAGGGGATATTACCGGAAAGACATTTGAATTACCCTTTGAAAGGAAAGCGCCCGGCGTCATATTCAGACAACCTGTCAATGAACCCCTTCAGACAGGTATCAAAGCCATAGATGCCATGATACCCATCGGCCGGGGGCAGCGCGAGCTTATCATCGGCGACAGGCAGACCGGCAAAACCTCCATCGCCATCGACACCATCATTAACCAGAAAGAGTTTTATGAACGTGGTGAACCTGTATATTGTATCTATGTTGCCATTGGACAGAAAGGCTCGACAATTGCCAACATCGCCAAGACACTCGAGCAATTCGGAGCCATGGCTTATACCGTTATCATTTCAGCAACAGCTTCCGATCCGGCTGCCCTGCAATTTTATGCGCCTTTTGCAGGCTGTGCAATAGGAGAGTATTTCAGGGATACAGGCCGTGCGGCCCTCATCGTATACGATGATTTGTCAAAACAGGCCGTGGCTTACCGCGAGGTATCCCTGTTGCTGCGCAGGCCTCCCGGACGGGAAGCCTATCCGGGTGACGTGTTTTACCTCCACTCCAGGTTGCTGGAACGGGCTGCAAAGATCATCAACAATAACGAAATTGCAGCTCAAATGAATGACCTTCCTGATACTTTAAGGGGACTTGTTAAAGGCGGTGGCTCCCTTACTGCACTGCCCATTGTCGAAACCCAGGCCGGCGACGTTTCAGCCTATATTCCCACAAACGTGATCTCGATCACCGACGGACAGATCTTCCTTGAAACCGACCTTTTCAATGCCGGCGTGCGCCCCGCCATTAATGTTGGTATATCGGTTTCGCGTGTCGGTGGTTCAGCACAGATCAAAAGCATGAAACGTGTTGCCGGCACACTTAAACTCGATCAGGCACAGTTCCGTGAACTCGAAGCATTCGCCAAGTTCGGCTCCGACCTCGATGCCGCTACACTGGCCGTTCTCGACAAAGGATCGAAAAATGTTGAAGTCTTGAAACAAAACCTCCACTCACCACTAACAGTTGAAAAACAAATCGCCATCATTTACTGTGGTACCAAAGGCCTGCTGGCCGATATCCCGGCTGAAAAAGTCAGGGAATTTGAAAAGGAATTTCTTGATTTTCTTGAGTTTAAACATAAAAACCTGTTGGTATCAATTAAGGAAGGCAAGCTGAGCGAAGAGAATGAAAAATTGCTTGAAGCCATTATTGCTGAAACATTGGAGAAATATAAATGACTTAAGCAGATTATAGATTTGAGATCAAAGACGGGAAGAAGGGAATCAGAAAGAGAATGAGAATGAGGAAAGAAAGAGAATCAAAATCAGAGTGAGAATGAGGAAAAATGGTGTGATGTCTTCAAACCCGGAGGATTTGTATGTTTATAGAAGGTGCATTTTTGGTTGGTATTTGACCCCATTAGGGGTCACATGTCAATCACCACAGGGAGAAGAAGAGATTCAGTAACGGGTAAAATGAATTTAAATAAAATTCCATGGCCAATCTGAAAGAGATAAGGGTAAGACTGAATTCGGTAAAATCAACCAGGCAGATAACCAGCGCTATGAAAATGGTTTCTGCTGCCAAGCTTCGCAGAGCCCAGGATACGATTTTACAAATGCGGCCATTTTCAAATAAACTGCAGGACATTTATAAAACCGTTCAGTCTGCATCAAGTGAACCGGCCAACAATGTATTTTTTAAATCCAATCCGTCAGAGCGCGTATTGCTGGTGATTATCTCATCCAACCGCGGACTCTGCGGAGGCTTTAATTCAAATGTGGTTAAAAAAACCAACGCCCGGATCGCCGAAAAATATGAAAGTGAAAAAGCTGAAAAGAAACTTGACATCATCTGTATCGGGAAAAAAGGATGGGATGGCCTGAAATCAAAAGGCTTGTCTATTATTGAAACCCAACATGATCTGTTTGATGAGTTGACATTTGAAAATGCAAATAAAATTGCCGACAGGTTGATTGCTGATTTTATGGCCCAAAAATACAACACCATAGAAC
Source organism: Bacteroidales bacterium (assembly GCA_016934055.1). Taxonomy (GTDB): domain Bacteria; phylum Bacteroidota; class Bacteroidia; order Bacteroidales; family UBA10428; genus UBA5072. The sequence continues at coordinate 6,089 of JAFGTR010000201.1, forward strand.
TTATCTATAACCAGTTCAGGAATGCTGCCGTACAGGATGTTGTGGCAGAAAGATTTCTTCCTGTATTTACAAATATTGACGAAGAAGAGCAGGAAGAAGATCTCCTGAATTTCATTTACGAGCCTTCAGCGCCTTTGTTATTGGAAACCTTGATCCCCTTGTCTCTCCATATCCGATTTCATAAGGCTTTGCTCGATTCCTGGGCATCAGAACACGGCGCCAGAATGACGGCCATGCACAAAGCCACTGACAATGCAACCGATTTTATACGTGACCTTCATTTAACCTATAACAAAGCCCGTCAGGCTGCCATCACCAAAGAGCTTACCGAGATCGTAAGCGGAGCCAACGCCCTGAAAGGATGAATATATTTTAATGTCTGCTGCTGTCACCTTCCATAATACGCAGGATACTGTCTCAAAGAGAGAATACTATACTCTTCTGCCTTTTTTTATATTTTATACCCTTATCGTTGTCCTTTCCAGTCACCATCCCTTTTTCTGGGATAAGGATCTAATATTCTCGAAAATAGCCTATTGGCTGATGGATAACAAATTTCGCCTGGTGTTGCCTGATGCCTTGGATACCGGTTATTTTCCGACCTTGGGGTACCTGCTCGCATTTGCCTGGTTAATTACCGGTAAGAACCTCTTCGTTATGCATATTATCATGTTACCCTTTTCTATCGGCATTGTTATCCAGTTGTACAGATTCCTGCGTTATACCATGGACCGGCATTTTGTAATTCCTGTAATGATACTGGTTCTGGCTGATACCAGCCTGATAACTCAAAATATTGTGTTTTCCACCGATCTTGTGATGATATTCTTTCTGCTGTTATCACTTAATTCTGTTCTCCATAATAACAGAATAATGCTGATCGCTGCAGTTTTCGGACTGCTTTTCAGTCATATGAGAGGGGCAATGGGAATTGTGATGATAGGTTTATTTGACCTTTACATGAACAGGATATGGGAAAGGCCTTTACGGAAATTAACATTGATTCTGCCATATGCTCCCGGAATAGTCGTTTTTTTGGCTTATACTGTGTTCCATTATGCCCAAAAAGGATGGATAGGATATCATGAAAACTCTCCCTGGATAGGTTGCTTTGAAAGAGTAAATACAATGGGCTTTTTCCGGAACATCATCATCGTTGCCTGGAGGCTTGTTGATTTTGGGAAAGTGTTTGTTATTGCCGTACTGATTTTTCTTGGTTACAGGTTCTTCAAACAAAGACACCGATTTGATAAAACACTGTCCGACTTACTGGTTCTTATCCTGCTATCAATTCTTGCTTTTGTTCCCAGTGCTCTGATATACAAAGTATTGAACAGTCACCGTTACTTCCTGCCGATAACCATTCTCATAACAATCCTTACTGGTTATTTGCTTTTTATGCTCATTCCCCGGGGAAAAATTCGTAAAGCATTGTATCTTATAATGCTGATCGGGCTTTTGAGTGGTAATTTCTGGATTTATCCCGATACCATTGCAATTGGGTGGGACGCCACTCTTGCCCATATTCCATATTATGCCTTAAGGGATAAAATGATTGAATACATTGATTCAAGGAATATTTCATTTTCTGATGTTGGTACAGAAGTGCCCAACAATATTCCTTTAAAATATTATGACCTTTCAGACGACGAAAGATTCTTTTCCATAAAAGATTTTAACCGTCATAAGTATATCTTCTACTCAAACATTTACAATACATTCACCGATGAGGAGATAAAAACACTGAAAGAAAATTGGCTTGTTGACAAAGAATTTCGGCGTCTGCTGGTAAGGGTGACTTTGTACAGAAATCCTTCATTCATAGAAAAGTAACCTTATCAAAGAAAGATATAAGATAAACAGAACAAAGAGCAAAGTCAGGAAGAAGTGATTAGTGTTCAGCTGTGTGGGTTTTTGATGTGGGTTTTGGGGTGTTGGGGCGGAAACCCTGCAAGCGTTGTGCTTCAGCCTTGCGCCTGGAAACCCTGGCAGGGTACGGGGAGGGAGAAGGTAAACGGTATTCGGTAAACGGTAATCGGTAATCGGTGGTTTTGGGTTTGGTGTGTTGGGTTTTAGGGTGCAATAACTTCGAAAATTGTACATTGAACATTGTACATCGTAAATTAAAAACCCTGAAACAATGAACACGGAACCATAATCCCGGGTCTCATTAAAAGCTGTATTTCATGCGCATAAAGCCCAAGTTAAATGATTGCTGCATTTTCACGCCCGTGATATCCGGGAATTCTCCTTTGAAGAATTGCAGGTAAAGTGAGAGGTTAAGGTTATCCATGAGTGACCATGTAAAGGATGGCCCGGCAAAATATCCCGAAACATCAGGGAAATACATGCCTGCCAGGGAAACATTGATGATGGGGTTAACGGGATAGCTGATCTGGGCAAACAGGTTATATTCCGTAAAACTCAGGTTCTTAACAGTGAGCGGTCCTTCATAGAACTGTGCAAATCCGGCCCCGTAAAAGTCTTTTGGCAATTGATTGTACAAACCCTCAAAGCCTATATAAAGTGAATTGCCAAAGGTATAGTCGACACCCAGGGTAATAAAGACCAATCCGCTTGTATCACCAAAATTCCTGTAGGGATGAAAATAGCTGATTTCGCCTTTAAAGCCGGCACCCCCGATGTTTCCCGACCATCCAAAACCGGCAACCATATCCTCACTGTTGAGTATTCCCCCCAGCACCTGCATATCATAACCCCATTTGTTTATTCTCACCAGGCCTGCCGCTGTAAAATTTTTCCCGCTGTCCACCTTTACCGCACCTTCAACCACTGATGCTGCGCCGGCATAATATTGTATCCTCACGGCATCGCTGCCCGGACGTTCTTCATAATCAAAATCAAAATATGAATAGGCATTGAAAATGTCGTTGGGATTCCAGACGTAGGTCTGACCCCAGTTTATGCGTTGCCGCCCGATG
>JAFGTR010000074.1 GCA_016934055.1 Bacteroidales bacterium
GGAAGGGGTTTATGGCAGGCTGAGATCATTAAGGAGAATGCGGTGATAAATATTGATGGGAGTTTCAGGGGGATCATTGTTGCAGAAGTTAGAAGTTATGAGTTAGCAGACAGTAGGTTGAATGCTGAATGCTGTATACTGTCGCCAGTAGTCTGTGCCCTAAGTCTTTCATCTTTGATCTTTCATAATAATCCATGTCTTTATTTGATGATCATAAAATTATAGTTCCCCGAACCGATTTTTACTTTAAGCTGGTTTTGTTCCGTGCCAAGGATCTTTATTTTAGGTAATTCTTTCAGGTAACGATTACCCTCAATTATCCTGGAAATATCTGTGACAGGTAGATAAACAGTTGCTTCTGTGTTAACAGGTATTTCAATATTCATTTCCAGTGCAGTTCCTGTATCCTTCCATTCGCTTTTGACGTAACCGTAAGGTGTATGGTAACGAGTCCGGACTACATCAAGTCCCTTAATAAAGGCGGGTTTAATAATCATCATTTTGTATGCACTGGAATATTCTTCCTGCCTGAGACCGCCTAATCCTGTGTAAAACCATTCCATGATATGTCCCAGCATGAGGTGGTTATTGGAAACACCACGTAATGCCTGCCATGACTCTGCTAACGCTGTTGCTCCCTGTTTTATCTGGTAGCCATATCCCGGGACATCATCACGATTGTTCATGTCATAAATAAGCTGTGATTTGCCGTTCTTTGTCAATGCGTCAATAAGGTAATGAAATCCGATATCACCTGCTGTGATGGCTTTATTATTGGCTACAATTGAGTCAACCAGGTTGTTGAGTACATCAGTATGGTATTTTTCATAAACTAATCCCATTGATAGCGGAATTGCCATTGCAGCCTGGCTGCCTGAGGCATAAACTGAGATTTCCGGATTAAAGAGCAGTTTATTGTATGCCTGTTTTATTTCCTGCGCTTTCAGATGAAAGGCCAAAGCTTCTTCTTTTTTATAAAGCAGGGCAGCCATTTCTGAAAGCAATCTGTAATCCGAATAGTATATGGCGGTTGCCGTTGAGGCTTTCGGTGACAGCTGGGTATAACCGGGATGGTTTGGTCCAAGATCATACCAGTCACCCAATCCGTAAGAGAGTATGTTATTCTCTGCTTTGCTGTCGAGATATCTGACATATCTGATCATGGCGGGCCAGGTTTTTTTTATAACGGAGATATCACCATACCATTTGTAAATGAGCCATGGCAGCATTACAACAGCGCTTCCCCATTCCGGGGAGTCAGTAAAGTCACCGCCAAATAAGACAAATTCAGGGGCAATACTGCTGACAAGTCCGTTTTCGCGTTGACAGTCCATCATATCATCAACCAGTTTGCGATACAAATGATAGACCTCATAGTTGTGTTGTACTGACCTGCCCATGAGATAAGTCTGTTCCAGCCACCCCAGCTTTTCACGGTGCGGGCAGTCAGTCAGCACACTTTGCAGATTGCTTTGAATGGCATAACGTATAAGGGTGTCGATCTGGTTAAAAAGAGGATTTGAACACATAAAACCACCAGTATGTGGTGCAGAGTTAAAAGTATGCAACATGCGCAATCCCTGAATTTCAGGTCGCAGGCTGCCGGAGTCACATGCAACAGGGTGTGCACCTTCCACCTGAATGTATCTGAAGCCGTAATAAGAGAAAAGCGGTTGCCAGGTTTCATATTCGTCTCCTCTGAGGATATACTCATAATAATGTGGTCTGCCGGTAGCCCGCTGATTGATTGTATTGTCTTCATTAATCAGTTCACCCGGCCATAAACGCACAGTGTCGCCCTTATTGCCAATGACATGCAAAAGAAATATGCCCGAGGCGTTCTGACCGAAGTCGTATAAGAAAGTATCGGTACCCAGTCTGATGATCTTTTGCGGTTCAAAGCTCTCCTGTTCTTTTACCAGACAGGTGGTTTCAGGTTCTAACCGCCCCCCCGGATGACGGGCAATAAGAGCGTATTGCCAGTTTGTATCGTCAAATCCTGATAAATCCCAGTCTTTTTGTTCAAATTGCGCATTGTAATCTTCTCCGCCGTATATGCTGCTGTATGTAACCGGAGAGGGTGCTGATTTCCAGTGTTTACCTGTAACCACTGTTGTGGATGTCCCGTTGGTATAGTTGATCTGCAGTTTGGCGATCATCTTAGGCATTCCATATGTGATCAGCAGTTTACTGTAACGTTCATTGTTGATGTTGTAAAATCCGTTTCCCACAATAACGCCTATAGCATTCCGGCCTTTTCGGAGCAATGAAGTTATATCATATGTATTATACAGACATGTTTTCTGATAGTGTGTCCAGCCGGGGGACAAAAAGTCGGAGCCGACCTGAATACCATTTATGCTTGCCTTATAATGCCCTAATCCGCTTATAAAGAGATAAGCTGAACTGACCTTTCTGTCTATGTTGAATTCATTTCTGAACAAGGGCACGACAGGCCTTCTTCTTGCTATATGAAGAACATCATTTCCCCAGGGTTGTATTCCGGGCACGAAAACTAAAGAATCAGGCATTTCTTCAAAAGATATCCATTTTGCGCCAGCCCAATCGGCTGTATCATAAAGTGCGGTCACAAATTTTGCAGTTGAGCTCCAGTCTGATTCAAATCCGCTCCTGTCCCATACTTTGACCTTCCAGAAGTATTCGGTTCCGGGTTGGAGTACCAGGTTATCAGCTTTGACATGAATTGATTCATCAGAATATTTTCTCCCTGAATTCCAGATGTTACCAACATTGTTCTCTATCTTTCTATGATCATCAGCAATAATGATATGGTATGCCGTTTGTACCTGGTTGCGTTCATCAGAGATTAGCTCCCAGCTGAAAGAGGGAATGCGTTCAACCCCAACCGGATTTACACGATAATCGCATTTCAAATGCCCCGGTCGGATGCCTTTGTTTGCATAGAGACATGATGAAAAAAGCAGAAATGATAAAAGGAAAACACTTAGAGGATAGTAATGAGATTTGAAAGAAGTCGTCATAGTGTTGTTCAGGTTGGCTGATGATGGCGTTATACTATTTTATTATGTTGTATTCGTCCAACAGGTCCAGATATTCCTGCTGTAAACCTGCTTTTTCTTTTAAAGCGGGATCAACCTGCGGGCCGTTATTTTTCCATTCGTTGCCGGGTCCGGGTGTATTCGAGAAAAATTTGTCATTTTCAGTCCAGTTATCCGTTACACGAATGTAGGATGAACCTTCGTCAAGATAGATATATTGATAATGCTCCGGCATATGAGCATATGGTGCTTTTTCAAGATGATGAACGCTGTTATTGCTAATCTCCGTATTGGGCTGAGCCGACAGGGTGTATATGCCGCCCACATCATACATCATTTTGGCAAAATGGTGAATGTGGTTTGCATGAACCCGGTTGTTTTTCATGCATGTTATCGTTTTTGTCCATCCCCAGCCAATGCAAATGCCTGAGTAATTCAGGTGGCTTAACTCGTTATGTTCAATGTTGATATCATGAGCATAACCGATGCTTATGCCCACACAACCCCAGTCTTCGTTGGAAATATCGGTAATAAGATTATTTGAGATGGACTCAAACATGCAAACTTCGCGTTGATCATACGGAATATAAGGCAGGTGCGCTTCGAAATCCTTGCCTCCGAAATAACCCATCTGAATACCTGTTCCCCCGATATCACGGATGATACAACCCTCTACATTGTTGTGGTGTGTGCCACCTGTAAAGTCGAGTGCTGTTGCCGCCATGTGTTTGAATTTGCAACGGTGAAAAGTTATATGGGCAGCGTCTTCTATAGATATCCCGGCTGGTTGCCTGCCTGTCCATGCCTGGTTTTCAAGGCTGGCTTTGTCTGCTGTTCCCGGTACCGGCAGCTTATAGGCCTCGTAAATAAACATTCCGGCCTGGAGGGGAACATGTCCTGCTTTTGAAGGTCTCATCCATGTGGTGTGTTCAAAACTTATTCCCTGAAAACTAACATATGAAACAGGATTCTCCAAGGTTCCATTAATATGAACCAGTGTTTCAAGATAGGGGATTAGTGTTTCTGCTTTTTCCAGGTCTTCTCCGGGGTGTGGCCAGTAATAGACTTTACCGGTATTGATGTCTTCATACCACTCACCGGGTGAATTCAACAGAGAGATGGAATTGGCAAACCAGAATGCTGAATTACCATTCAGGTTTTTTTTCTCATCAATGAAAGGAGCCGGCCAGGGATGTTCAAACTCAATACGGCTTTCGGGCTGGTGGAAGGTTACTTTGGCTTTATCACCTGCAATTATAATATCTTTAACCCTGAGTATGGCAATGGCCCACCATTGGTGAATGATGAATTCGAGTTGGTCAATGTTTTCAAAGTTATATTCGGGCACCGGAATCCAAAATGCTTCATTCAATTTATCTGCCGATAAAATCCGTCCGGGCTCCCCGTCGTTCATTGCAGCTGCTCTTGTTGCCTTATGACCGTTAACCCACAGTTGCCGGAAAGCAAGCCTTTGGCCTCCAATCACAGGGGCATCGGCAACCCAGACTTTATCGCGGGCTACCTCGGGCAGCCCCTTTATTTTAAAATCTGGTTTCTTCCAGTTAGAGATAGGAATACTGCCGCTGATCACAGGACTGGCTCCTGATTTTGCCCTGAAAAGGGTAGGTGATGATCTGTTACCTGAGTCTTCAGGCCTGATGAACAGTGGTTCTGTTAACCGGTAAGTTCCATCTTTCAGAATGATATGAAGTCCTTCTTTAATGGAAGGATCATTAAGACGTCTTAATTCACGGGCTTTGCGCTGAGCCACCTGAACAGAGGCTACCGGAAGTTCCCTGGTGCCGGGATTTTGATCCGAACCATCGGGAGATACCCAAATTTCTGCAGGTTGTCCTGAGCATAATCCATTCAACAAAAACAAAAGAGAAAGTCCGATAGTGATTTTCATTATGGTTTTCATTGAAAAATAGATTTTAAAAATTTTACGTTTGCTCCAAAATTACCTCTGACATCATGTGGATTGCGGGCATCACGGGATCGTTCAATGACCAGCCATCCGTTCCAGCCCATGTCATCGAGTGTCTTTCTGACTTCAGGCATATTGATTCTTGTGTTTTTCTCAAGCCAGACACCATCTTCATCGGTGCAATGGATCTGGCAGATCAGGTCTTTGCCCAGCGTTTTCATCTCCTGACAAAGATCTCTGCTGTTCTGCAGGGCATTGGCAAAATTGAAATAACTCTTTACGGCAGGTGAGTCAATATCTTTCAGCAGTTGAACCTCGGCTGTTGCATCAAGTGCCGTTTCAATGCCTATCGTTACATCTGCTGCTTCAGCCATCCGGCCGGCCATTTTCAGTCTTTCGATAATGGCAGGGCGCAGTTCAGGGTGTTGAATCAGATCACCTTTAACCCCCAGCGGAAGAAAAGCAGTTTTCACATGCATCATCACCATGGTGTTGATGGTATCTCTTAACATAATCTGAACGGTTTCTCTTTCAGCAAACGACTGTGCATAAAAACCTGACATGGCTATAGAACAAATCTCAATATCATATTTTTTTGATTCTTCCATGAACTTGTTGCGTTCTATGGGATCAAGCAGCTTATTGTCAAACGTAGTTCTGTTGCCCAGGCCTCCCATGTCAACTTCAAGCCCGTCAGCGTCAATCTCTTCTGCCAGTTTAAACGCACCAGCCTTTTGCCGTTTCAGGAGCATCCAGTCACAAACCCCGATTTTGTAACGTTGATGCATTTCCCGGTTGGATTTTCCGGTTTCTTTTGTTCCGGTTATTTCTCTGTTTTGTCGGGACCATGAAGGAAGGACTGCCATACCGGCCAATGCCATGGCAGAGCCTATGAACCGCCTTCGGCTCGATGGTTTGCTGGAAAAAGTGCGTACGTTATTTTTCATTGTGGATGTGAATCTGATCTGAAGGTATTATTGAACACTTTTTCCAGTTCATCGAAGCTTTTGATGGCATTATCGTGCATGTGTATTCTATCTTCGCCAAATACAAGCATGGCTTTTGTCTCTTCGATGGTACAGCCTGATTCATCCAATTCACCTGCTTTGTTTTGCACGACTTTGATATCAAGTCCAAGATGCTTTGCCATGAACCGATACATGGGTGCTCGTTTTGAACAGGCATAGTCATGGCCTTCGTCAGGAAAATGGGCATTTTCAATATTTTCTGTCTTGTTATAATAATTATAGATTTTTTGGAGATAAGGGTATTCAATCTCAGGCACATGATCCGACCAGTCCCCTCCGTCAGAAATCACCAGTTGGGGACGCGGTGCTGCCATGGCCGCCAGTTCAACATTATTGGTTCCTTTGCCGCACAGATGAATTGGCATACCACTTTCACACGGGCATCCGCCGTAAAAATAGCAGGAAAGCATGACCACAGGCACACTGACTTTTATCCTGTCATCGAGAGCGGTCATGAGCATAGAGTGGCTTCCTCCACCTGATGCTCCCGTAATGGCTATTCTTTCCGGATCAGCCTTTGGGAGTGAGGCCAGATAATCGAGTATGCGGAAACTGTTCAGGGCCTGGATGGTCATGGCCAGGCTTCGCCTGTGATCTTCGGGCTTGAATTGTAACAATGACTCACCATAAGCGAAGAGGTCATAGTTCATTACAATAGCTCCCATGCGGGCGAGCATCGCACAGCGGACCTGGACAGACTCATGGTAGCGGCCTATGGGTATATGCCCGTTGGGGGAGAGGATTATGGGAGCCTTGCCTTTTATTATGGAAGGTTTATAAATGGAGCCGCAAACATATAATCCGGCAAGTGTTTCAATGGCTATATTTTCAATGGTGTAGCCGTTCATCTTGCGTTTATTGGTAATTATAGGTTTTGACCCGGGACTTTCAGGCAAGGGATCAAGCTGCAGCGCTTTTAGCATGCAGGTCCGGAGTTCAGCTTTACGGTTTTCCCAGCTTGCCTGGTCATGATAAAGACCGGACAGGTATTCCAGTTTTTCTTTGCCTTCCTCAACTGTGGTGCGGTGGTACTGATACTTTTTCAGTTTATATTTTTTATCCCCTTCTTTCTGCGCCACCAGGTCAACTGATGTTAGTACATTGCTTAATGTCTGTTCAACATCAACGCGGTAGCGCCATTGCGCATATGTGATTGTCTTACCGGGAACAAGCTTCTCGGGATCACGGATCGTAATGCCATAGCGTGCTTCAATATCCTTTATCACAGCAGATAACGGCATGGCATATTGCGTGTCGGAATTCTGGGCAGAACTACTAAGACTGTTTATAAAAAATAAAAGTAAAAATGCCGTTGTTCTCATATTTTTGTTTTTACTACTAAACCACCAATTTAATTTTTTACATTCAAACCAGCATGCTTTTTTTACCACAAAAACAAAAAAGGAAAAACAATCAATATCAGACTAAAGGCTGCAGACTGTCGTTTTTTCGTTTATGTAACAAAATTATAGAGTTTAATGGTTTAACTTATTTTCTCTGGTTTCAACGTTCTAAGCAAACATAGGGGCGAACTGTTTGTAGCAAGGCCATAGCAATTCATCATAAATCGTTACGTCCCGCCCATTCGGCGGGACGCGGGGAACAGTAATCAGATGTACCATTTTTGCTACAAACAGTTGGCCCCTCCGGGGCCCTAAAAAGTATTCATACTCCATATTCATAAATATTGAAAAAGAACTTATTATTCTTCCCGGGGGAATAATGCTTTAATAATAAAGGACTTTTCACTTGTGACTTCATACTCATCCCTTTTCCCTCGTCCCTTATCACTTTTTAGGCCATTGTTCGTTTTTGATCTTTTTTGTGGTAAATTGCTTTGGGTTGATTTTGACGTATTTGATCTTTTCCCTGCGCCAGGTGTATACCACGTGCGCCATACCATCGGCTGACCGGATGACAGAAGGATAGGAGTATTGTCCAATTTCAGAATCCTCCAGTACCAAAGCCGCATGCCACTTTTTCCCGTCATTTGATACAGCTACATTCAATGGGGTACGATATCCCTTTGGTGCATTAGCTGGAGTTTTGATGTGGTTATAGACCAGAAGGTGCCTGCCGTTGGCAAGAGTCACAGCATCTATACCGGAATTGTTATTCGGAAGAGATGATTCCTTTAATAATGACCAGGTTTTTCCGTTATCACCCGACCATGATTCAAGTATCATGGCATTTCTGCTTCTGCATAGTAGCTGAAGTCTTCCGTCTTTGTGCTCCAGAAGGGTGGGTTGTATAGCATTGTATATTTTACCGTCATTAATGGGCTCGCTTTTATTCCACGTTTTTCCGTAGTCTTTTGTATACTCAAAATGAATTTTCCATCCGCTGCCTTCGGTGCTGGACGGGCATAATAGCGTTCCGTCGCTGAGCAGCAGGGGCTTGTTTTTCACAGGTCCGATATATCCATCAGGAAGAGAGTCGGGTGATGACCAGGTCTTCCCATTGTCTTTTGACCGGACCATCATGCCCTGCCATGATGAAGGACGAGGTCCCGTTTTATAAAAAAGCAAAAGCTCATCTCCCGGGACCTGAAACAAAACAGGATTCCAGGTCGGATAACGCAGCGTATCATTAATAATTCCATTAGCTGCCTCCTCAGGGGCTGTCCACTTTCCGTCTTCTTGCCGGCTCACAAATATGCAGACATCAGGATGACGCTCACGTGTCCCGCCAAAGAATGCAACAACAAGACCTGCCGGTGTTTCTGCAATAGTTGCGGCATGGCAGGAAGGGAATGAGGCTGAATCGTATATAAATTCTTCGGCAAGGATTCCTTTTTTAAACTGAGGCTGGTGTTTGCAGGCCATGCCAAAAGAAATAACTGCAATAAGCAACGGAAGATGATGATTGATTTTCATTTTATTTGTATGCCGGTATTAAAGTTACTTACAGATTTAATGATTAATTACGAAGTCATATGTTCCGGAACCTGTTTCAAGGTATATATTTTTATTGTCCTTTCGAATCCTGTGAATACCATATGCTTTTTTCAGTGATTTCCCGCCCTCAGTAAACTCTCCTGCAATTGTCCCGGGTATAATTATGTCAGCTGTGGTATTTGCCGGGATTGTTATTCTCCATTTAATGCCTTTTTCATCTCTTTTCCAGTAACTTACAATGGTTCCATATATTGAATTGTATGCAGCTTTTACAAATTTGAGATCATCAACAAACTCAGGCTGTATGATAATCCTTTTAAAACCCGGATCTTTGAGGTCAGGCTTTATCCCGGCAAGGTTTTCATAATACCAGATCAACAGGTCGCCCAGCAACATCACGTGATTATGTGAATTCATCCCGGGGGCTGCTGTATTACCATTCCATAATTCCCAAATGGTGGTTGCTCCGTTTTCAATCATATAACCCCAGCTTGGATAAGTGGTGTTGGTCGCCAGGCAGTATGCAATGTCAGCTCTCCCGTTTTCAGTAAGGCTTCGCATAAGCCATTGGGTGCCAATCATACCGGTAGAAAGATGACCTTTATTTTCATTCATAATAAAAGATATTGTCTTCTTCAAAACCTTATCATGAAAATCTGACGGAACCAATCCGAAATATAAAGGCAGCAAGTTGTCTGTTAAGCGATTTGTTTCTATATAGGTGGTATCACTTTTCAGGAATTCCCTGTTAAAGGCATTTTTGATACTGTCAGCCAGGTTGATGTAATCTGAGGCATCAGTTTTATGCCCGGTAATTTGAGAAAATTCCTGCATAAGTTGTAAGTAATAGAAATAATAAGCGGTAGAAATTAACCGGCTGGGTCTTTTTATGTCGGCGTTTACTCCTTCTCCTTCTTTGACGTTCATAGGCGGTGCACACCAATCGCCGTAACTGTCTTTAGTCATAATATAATTTTCCAAATACCGGTCTCTCATGTAATCAAGCCAATCCTTCATGTCAGTGTAATGCTCATTAATAGCATGTTTGTTGCCGTATTGCCTGTAAAGCATATATGCAACCATGATATAGGCACCGGGCCAGGTCATATTGTCGCTGTAATAATTGTAATAAGGAGGGGCCATATCCGGCAGACAGCCGTCAGCTTTTTGTGATTGCTGAATGTCATCAAGCCACTTCGCATAGAGTTTTGCATTGTCAAAAAGATAACTTTCTCCGGTTGAATGGACTGCTCTGTCTCCCAGCCATGGCTGTCTTTCGCTGCGTTGCGGACAATCTATCGGCATGCCTTTGTAATTTCCCCGGATACTTTCACGGGCATTATTCCATATACGATTAAGGATGTCGTTCGAACATGTGAATGTTCCGGTTGTGTTAAGGGCGTCAAAAACGACTTCTCCGCTGAAATTTCTTAATTCAGGTATGCCGGGGTAACCGGAGATTCCAACATAACGGAAGCCGTGGTACACAAATGACGGATGCCAAAATTCTTCTTCTCCTCCCTTTAATGTGTATATATCAGTATTAAGGGCATCGCGCAGATTATCCGTATCAAGCTCACCATCCTTTTTCAGGATTTCGGCGAAGCGTAATCTAACCTGTTGTCCTCTTTGGCCTTTCACCTTTATCTTCAGCCAGCCCACCATATTCTGTCCCATATCCAGGATATACCTGTCGGCATCCAGATGTGTTACCGATACCGGATGAACAGTATCCATTATGCACATATTTTCATTCATTTGTGCCTTATATTGGCCACCGGGTTCCCTGACATATTCGGCTTTTAACCATGAGGCATCATCGAAACCAACTGCATTCCATCCGGGCATTTCTTTCCGGGCGTCATATTCTTCTCCGTCGTATTCGTTGTTGCTGCGAACAGGACCGTCAGCACTTCCTTTCCATGTATCATCAGTGCGGATGACTTTAACTGTACCATCGGTATATTCCACTACCAGGTTCATGAGCATTTTTGGAAATCCAAAGGTTTTAATCTTATATGGTTTATAGTTCTGGCGCATGGTAAAATACCGGCCGTTCCCAAGTATGACACCAACGGCATTTTTACCGGGCTTAATACTCTGTGTGATATCATATGTATTGTATAATACTGATTTGGTGTAATCAGTAGGAGAGGGAGCGAGTACATCCGTGCCGGCTTTTTGCCCGTTTATATACAATTCGTATAATCCAAGACCCATCATGTAGGCTGTTGCATGTTTTATTTCTTTTTCAGGAGGCGTTTCAAACTCCTTCCGGAAATACCTTGCTGACAATCTTGAAAACCTGTCAATTCTGTCCCACGGAAATGCCCTGTCAAAGCCTATCCACCTGCCCTGCCAATCTTTATAATGAAGCAATCCCATACTCCAGTAAGCCGGTTTACTCCATTCACTCTCTCCATGTCTGCTCCATACTTTCACCTTCCAGTAACAACGCATCCTGCTTTTTAGTTTGAGACCTGCATAAGGTATATGTACTGACCGGCCGGAAGCGATTTTCCCGGAATTCCAGATATCGCCTTCATTTTTATCAAGTCGTTCAGGAGTTGATGCAACGAGTATCTGATAGTCGGTTTGTTGTATGTTCCGTTGCGGGCTTTCAATAATCCAGCTTAAGCGGGGTATAGTTATATCAATGCCTTCCGGGTTAACAAGCATTTCACAGCGAAGGTTGGTCACTGACAGGTCTTCTTTTTCCACCAGTGAGTTGCAGCCATGAATACTCAGCAACGTGAGCGGAAGAAGGAATACCAATATGATTTTCTTTTTACCCTGCATGTATGTTTTGGTTTTGCAACTGACAATACTCAAAGATTTTTTGTGTTGCCGGCTATGGTTTATATAAAAGCTTCGTGATACTATCTGAATGTGCTGCTTTCACACCATTAACAAACAATGTAAGTCCTTTTCCCCGGTTATATTTTGTCCCATCGTTGTCCCATAGTATTGTGAGTTTTTTTCCGTGATAGAACAAATTATCCAGGCAGAACCAATCCCATTTCCCTTCAGGTAACAAAGGATTTATTTCAATGACCTCATCAGTCCGGGGTCTTAAACCAACTAATCCGGTAATGATCAAATCGTTGAATGTAGAATGATTATAGTACCGGCTTCGTTCCTGGTCTCCTTTCAGCCAATAGCCGGTTGTTTCATCAAGGTATTCGCCGATATAAGGACGGCCGCGATAATATTGCGATTCAACATAGAGTTCAATGTGCCGGAAATAAATTGAATCATCAATGGTTTTCAGGTTGTAATTATTAAACAGATTGGCCAGCGCTGTTAATGTCTGTGAGGTTGCAAACGGCCATACAGCACCATCCCATTCGCATTTGCAGCATCCATTTTTCCTGAATTCCGGGTGCCGGCGTTCAGCTGTTGTCATCCCAAAGGGGGCCAGAAATCCATCCGGGTCTGCCAGTTGTTTCCATGCTTTTGCATATTTGATGTCATTATCCGGAAGGTTGACCATCCAGGGAATAAAACCTATCAATTCGCGCACCTGTGCAAATGAACCATCTGGTTTTAATGTTTCGAAAAAGCAACTGTCATTATTCCAGAGATTATCCTGAATAAGTTTTTTCAATGTGTCAGCTTTTGCAGCGTATCTTTTTGATAAGGCTTCATCTCCGGCCATTTCAGCAATGGCAGAAAGGGCTTTCGCATTACCATACATATAGCTGTTAATTGTAGGACGGGCATTGTGTACTTTCCTTCCCCCGCTCACTGATTCCTCCATGCCGTCTTTAACATCTTCCTGCCAGAACAGGCCGTTTGACAGCCGTTTTTCCTTTTCCCAGAGTATATAGTCCTTATCAAGATCAGGTAATAGATCAACCAAAAAATCATTATTGCCATTTACCTTATAACGTTCATAAAGAGCGTAGGCAGTATAACTGCTGAAACCATGGAGTTTATTCATGGGAGAACCTTTGTTTCCCCTGTACCATATGTGTATATAATCATCGAGATATTTGGGATTATGAAGCCAGCGCGCTTCATTGATATGATGCCCGAGGGCACAGGCTATCATATTATACTTGTCAGCATAAGATCGTTCGGTGAGAAACTCGGTGAATATATATCCTTCTGGTGTATCCTTTATGTGTTTCCTGAGTGTCCACCAGCGATAGTAAAACAGTTCAGTGAAGTTATCCTGCGGACATTCAAACAGCGGGATATTGGCATTCATCCATTCCCACGATCCGGCATTGGGAATGGCCTGAATTATGTTTTCATCCTCCATCCTGTTGAAGTAATCAACATAATGCCGGTAGTCATCTGCATTCAGTATTTTGAAATCCTGCTGTGAATTGCTTATCTGTAAAGATTTGATGTAGAAAACGGCTTCTTTTTCGGGTTCTCCGCTGTCAGGTATGTCAAAATTCTGATCAGTGGGTGTGTCAGCATCAGGGAAACGCCTTACATTGCCTGTCCGGAAGACAATACGTTCCAATGAACTGACAGGGGCAAAAAATGTGCGTCTTGCTTTCTCGGTTCCGTCAACATAAACTTTATAAAACCGATTGGGAACATTAAGTTTTACTTTTATCATATAATCAATATTTCTTTTGTAGGTGTCAATAACAGCCATTCTGTATCCTGCCTTTATTTTAACCAGGCTATCGCTGTCCATCACTATTCTTACAGCCGGCGATCCGTATTTATCCTGTAATTCAATATGCAGGATGCCATGTGTATTTTGTCCGGCTTTCACAACAAATTCAGCTGTTATATCACGGCCTTCAGGGAACAGTCTTTCAGCTTTGGCATAGTCATGAGGATCTTTATCTCTTAAAACAAGATATTTTTCTCCATGATATGCTTCTATGCTGACAGGACACCAAAGCGGACTGAAAGTATTCCATTTGACGGGCATCATACCATCCGGTATGCCATTAAATGTTTCGTTGACATCATGGGTTTCCTTATCCCGGATAGGAACAGGTATTCTGGCTATCCAGATGTCTTCCTTGTTCATGCTGTATGTTACCCACAGGGCTTTGTCAGGCGGACTTCCGTTACCTTCAATGATCCCGCGCACGTATTGCGGCCCGTACGATTTGTAGTTCCCGCCGTAACGCATTGTCGATACTTCACCATTAACCAGTAACAGATTCTCATATTCCAGTCCGTTTTCACTTACAGAAACAGCTAATGGCCAGCGGAATTCGGATGGATTATAGACAGTAGCGTATTTACCTTCTGAGGTCCTCTGTCCCCATATTTTGGCGTTACCATTCACAAAACCCGGAGCCCTGCGAATGTTGCTCCAACTATTCCCGCCATTGTCATTGATTGAAAAAAGTGCATGTTTCCACAGCCCGACAACTCTTCCGTCAGGCAGATGATAAAAACTAAAAGCCTTGAATTCCTTGTTCTCAGGGATGAGGGGATCATCGCGATCTGATTCCTCATTCCATTGCTGCATCATCAGCGGTTTAGCCATTAACTCATCACAGGCTTTTCTGAAACCCTTGTCTTTACTTTCTGAATAGAAGGGGTAACAAGTGTTTCCCTGATTCCAGCCATGGTTATACCGGATGAAATATACAGGACCTAAACGGCCGTCGGTATATATTTCGCGCACTACCCGGCCAATTCCTTTTCCGTCGTTCGGACTGTCATGATCTCCCAGGCAGATGCCATAATAGCCCAGTATCAGCAGACGGTTGTCGCTTGAAACATAGAAGCCCATGCGTTGGTGCATCACAGCATATAAGTTACCGGCCACTTCGTTCCTGCCTTCTTTTGTAGTTCCGTCGGGTATTTTATAAGGCGGAAAAACAACCATGGGCTTTGACCATTTGTATCCGTCTTCTGAAGTGACAAGCAGAGTTTGGCTGGGGGGTACGTGCTCACCCACAGAATCACTGAGGTATTCAAGGTAAAAAGTATTATTCCAGTATGCCAGCATGGGGGCATGGTTATATGTCCACCCGAAACCATCAGCCATTTCCGGATTTTCCCGATTGGCCCGCAATACCTGAATGTTTTGCACACCCATAGCAAGGGGGAGTTGCCCGTGATGATAATCGACGTTGGAAAGGGTTTTGCCGGAATAATACACTTTGTTTTGTCCCAGTGATTCAGATGAAATGCCACAGGTCAGACAAAGTAATAAAAAGTGAAAAAAGGTTTTTGTAATATGTCGGTTAAGAAACATTTAATGCATTTTTTTATGTTTGTGCTTTTGCTGAGAAATATAGTGACAAGTGACTAGTGAATAGTATTGAAGCAAGATGCAAACATATTTTATTGTTTTAGTAGCTGAGCTAATACTAATTTCTGCAAAATTTTTTAAGTTGACGCAATATTTTCCGGTTAGCTGTAAAAATTGTGCCGTGTTTATGGCCTTCAGGAATGTTTATTTCCTTTGTTACATCTGAAAAATGAATAAAATCACATGTTTTCGCGGCTCTGTATGTGTGGTCTCCATAGGCATCATAATATATTAACCATTCATCGGCGGGCTTAACAACTGCAGGCCCTTCGGTGAGGAATCCTGTAAAAGCTCCTGAAATATCATTCCATGGCCCATCAGGGCTGTCGGAAAAAGCCACTTTAAGGTTCCGGTTGGGACGGGTATTGTCTTTCAGGACCAATATATAATCCTCTTTGCCTCTTTTTACAATGACAGCATCAATGACGCTTAAACCGGGATCGAAGAAAAGTTTTGTGGGTTTGAAGATTTTAAAGTCCCGGGTGGTGGTATAATATATGCGGTGGTTGTTTTTTTCTTCTTCAATTCCTTTTTCAAATTTATAAGGGATAGTAGATGCCCAGATGATGAAAAACTCACGGCTCTCTTCTTCATAATAAAGTTCCGGCGCCCAAACGTTAACGGTTAAACTATCAAAGGCCATAACCGGGATAAATTTCTGCTCAGACCAGTTGATAAGGTCTTTTGATGATGCATATCCAAAGCCCAAATCATCACGCCATGAAGAAGTCCAAACCAGGTGAAAAGTGCCGTCAGGTCCCCTGACACAGGATGGGTCTCGCATGACTTTCTGTTTGCCGACCTCCGGTTTTAAAAAGACAGTATCGAGGGCGGTCCAGTGGTAGCCGTCGTAACTGTACAGAAGCCTCAAACCTTCGTCTGCCGGTTCATGAAAGGAGGTGAAGAAATAGATTTCCCTTCCGGTATTACAGGTGGTCATCAGGAAAAAAAGAGACGGAAGAATTATACATACATTATAAAATGATCTGGAATTTTTTTGTTTTGTTTTTTCTTGCATGTTTGTAAGCCTTTTGGATCTTTTATTAAAAGGTCAGGAAAACGTATTCTTTGGGAGAAATGATCATAATATTTCTACCATAATGTCGCCCCTCCGGGGCTGGTGATGCGCGTCTGTATCCTGTTGGTGTATTGATGAACACCGTTTCGACAAAACAATTATTCAACACTATCCAGCACCAGTACCCAGTCATTGCCATCTCTGACCATAGCCGGTGGTTGAAATTCCTGTTTTCCTGAGTTTATGAAAGTACCTGTCTCCTGCCAGCTTCCGTCACGCGGATTAAACCATGAGGCCCTGACCTTTTTACCTCTGATCTTTCCCATGGTAATATCCATTTTTCTGCCGGTATAGTTATAGATAAAGGCATAATCATCTCCCCTTGTTGCCGCCAGGTAATCATACCGTTCTCCCTGGTTATAGGCAATAATTGACTGGTCGGGTACACGGCTGAAGAAATCCCTTGACAGCATCAGCTGTTTAAGGTGTATCATTTGTTGTGCGCCGGGTTCATTTAGGGCAGTTTCCCATTCCACTTTAGGCCCGTATGAAGCATCGGTGTCGGTAGCCCTGTGAAACTGCATTACAGCATTATGACCATAAGTGAAGCCAAAAGCCCCTGAGAAAACAGACCAGTAAGCGTAACGCCTGACGTCGTTATGATTCCAGTATGGCTGCAGTGTATCATGCAGTCCTTGTGGAATGCCTTCATAGGATGGCTCTCCGTCGATGGTTGGCTTTACAGGCTGAAGCTTATAATCACTTATCACATAACGCCAGTTGTCTTCACCATAGGCCAGTTCAGTATCATCCTGGTCATAGCGGCGATGACCCGACTGGATCATATTGAAGTCCAGCCATTCTTCATCATGGAACCACATGGATGACTGGAGTCGCCCTCTGGGATGAAAGGTTATAAGATGATTCGGATCATTGGTACGAATAGCCTTCCCCAGGGCTTTCCATACGGCAGTTGAATCGTTACCGTTGATGTCGCCACCGTTGAGCCATATGATGTTCTTTCTGTCACGGTATCGTTTTGCGATCCATGCACCAAAGGCTGACGCCTGTTCTGAAGATATGTCACCACTTTTTACATTCGATCCCCAAACAGGTACTAATGCCATATACAGACCTTTTTCAGCGGCCAGGCTGATAATGTAATCAGTATGATCCCAGAAATCATAGGCCTCTTCATTGTCAGGTTTATAACCCGTTGTTTCACAGGGTATTGCGACATTCTTACAGACAAATGCAGAATCTCCATAAATATTAACAGGATGGTCAAGGTCATGCAGCACCATAACCTGGATGACATTGAAACCTTTCCGTTTCCGGTTCTCAAGGTATTTCTCCGCATCTTCACGATTCAGCTTTTTGAACAGCAACCATCCGGTATCGCCCAGCCAGAAAAAAGGTTTGTTGTTTTCATCTGCCAGGAAGCGATGGTTATCAGATATTTTTAAAAGGGGTAGTTGTTCTTTTGTATTATCTGATCCTGTGCAGGATATAAGAACAATGATGATAATGAGGATTGTAGAATATTTCTTCATTTATGATTATAAAATTTGTTTCATTTTATCCCCTGGCTTCAGCCAGGGGATTTCCTGATCCAAAGTACAACATCTCCCTTTGTTGGCAGGTCTGCTTTATAAGTACTTCCTCCTTTTATTTTATTTTCTGTTTTTATAATCTGTCCGTCTACAGGATTGATCCATGTCAGATCAAACAGATCTTCGTTCCCTGGCAATACCGGTTCAGGGGTAAACTTGTCGGAGAAATATATAATTCTGCCTCCGTGCATATTGGCCAGTGTATATATTCCCATATTCTTTGAAACAACCGGTTTCATGGTGGCGGCATCAATTAAGAAAGCTCTGTCTTCGATACCGGGAATAGCAGCCATAGAACCTCCTGCCATGAAAACGGCGCATTCCAGAGAGGGATCAATACGGCCGGAATATATAACAGCTTTCTCAGGATACTTAAGCCGATACTCTGACACTGCTCTGTACACTGATTCAAATGATACTTTCCCGGGATTCACAAGCCTGGCATGCTGGCGTGGTGCAAGATTCTGACCGCCTTCCGGGGCATAAAGCGAGTCGTCACTGCGGTAATGCCAGTAACGGATGTCAATGATATCAACACTTGGGGATTGTACCGGATCAGAAAGAATAGCATCCTGAACGTCTTTTGTTACACTAAGGCCTGTAAGAGCATTCTTACCTGTTTCTTTTTCCCATTCAATGATGACATCCAACCAGAATTCAATGAAATGAAGAGGACCTGTGTATTCAGCGCAGGTTAATTGAATTACATTTTTATTGTCAGCAAAATTTGACAGGCACTGACGGATATATTGTTTGTGTAGTTCTCTCCGAACTGGATGTGTAATATCATAGAACTGCTCAGCCATAAAAATACGCTTGCCACCACAATAAGGTGGCGGTTCAGGGAACACGGTATTGTTTATGTTATTGGCTGAGCGCCAGGGGAAGTCAGCCCAGTGTGCTCCAGCCTCTAGGATGTTATGTTGAAAGTAATTTTGATGGATTAATATTAGGCCTTTCTCATCAGCCAGTCCGGCAAATTGTTTCAGCCGCATCCAGTACCAGGGATTAGGTTTCATGAGATCGTACCGGCTCAGTCCGTCCCATGCAACATCCCGGCCTGACCGGGCATAGGGCTGCTCATAGAAAGGCGGCCATACCTCACCGTTCATCCTTCGTATGCGTTCATGGTCGTCTCTTCGCCTGTCGTACCATAACCCGTAATTGTGATCTATGGCCAGTATGTTCTTTTGCACCATTTCATCCGTAACCTGCCCGAGATCGTCTGTAAAACCAACTCCTGTTCTGCCCGGCACAAACCGTGTAATATGATGTCCTGATCTCAACACGGCATCAGGTCTTGTGGTGCCCCGCCACCATTGTGTGCCAATGGTCTGTCCTGTTACAACGGCCCCGTTTCTGATGATCCATCCGCTTTTTACGGAGATTGCTTTTTGCAGAGTTTCATCTGTTGTTACTTTTTTCGGCACGATCGGGATATAGGGTTTTGCATCCCCTTTTTCTACAGGAATAAATGTTCTGGTACCGGCCTGTCTGATCCAATCAATGAGTTTCACCTGCGGATTTTTCGATTTTTCAGTCATTGACCGGGCTTCTTCAACCGTTGGACTGCTCGTCGAATTGTGTTCAAGAGGCAGAAAAAAAGCTCTCTTCATGGCTTTTTCACCAATCCTTTGCGAAAGCTGGGCATAATAGAGGCTTCGGGGTTTTATATGGCTGTTGGGTTCATACCAGTATCCGTTCCCTGAAAACTGCCCCCAGACACCAAAAGCCCAGTTATTTGCTGTTGGCGGAGCATAGCAGTCAATACGTGCTGCTGAACATTGCCATATCATTGAGTTGGCTGCTGTCCATCCTGCACCCTGTCCATCCTGTCCCCGGTTTATAAATGACAAGGTATTTCCGTCAATATTCACCATGTCGTATAATACGCCTGATGCCCACCTGTCAATGGTTCCGCTGAAACTATAAGGCAGGCAGGCTTCGCATTGTACAAAGGCGTTGGGGCCGGGGGCAAGATGTCCGACTGCAAAATCATGATATCCGTATTCTGCATAACAACGCTGAAACAATGTTTGCTGACCTGATGTGAAAAAGGTGATCCTCCTTTGTCCGCCGATTTCTGAAACCGGGCAAAGCGAGATGCAATCCTCAACGGTTATCTGCTTTGCAGTCTCGTATACAGCTACTGCCGATCCGGCAAAATGCTCAAAAACAACCTGGCGCACCCAGCAATCTTTTGCGTTTTCAATGGTGATGGCCATCCATGCATGATCTTCATCTTTTATATTTTCAGGGTTAAAAGATGACCGGCAACAGATATTCTCAATACCAACATTGGATATTCTTCCCTCCCATGAATATGATGCAACGAAACCATCTCCATAGGTTGTGTCGAGTGCAGTGGTCAGGGGGGCATCAAGGGTTATGGAATGCGCATCGGCGGCTGTAACTGTCCTGTCCCAGATAATGTCATTGCTACCGGCCTTCCAGCCCAGCCAGCCTGTCTCACCCCCAAAACTTTCCATACCCAGGGCCTTGATCCATGCTGTTGTGGTCGGACGACGGACCATAACCCGGTCTCCGGTTTTGAAAGGATGATTATTCCCTATGATCAGCTTTGTTGCATTAACAGGCACATAACCATCCTGAACAGCGACTTCAGCATTAGTACTGACATCGTTAACGCCTGAGATTTTAATCAAAGTTTCCCGGTCTTGTCCACATGCCAACAGCACGGTTCCGTCAGCATGCATACCGCTGCCCCGCAATACAACGCCTGAAGCATTTATTAAAAGACGACATGTAAGGCTGTAAATTCCCTTTTCTAAAAGAATGGCACCTCGAAAACCATTTTCATCCTGAGGCAGTGCCGATACATAATCGATAGCCTGCTGTATGACGTTTGAAGCATCAGATTTCTGCCAGGGGATAAAAACCTTAATCGGAGCTAACGGTATTTCCTGTTCTCCTGATTTATATCCGCAATATGAAAAATCGGGGATCCGGTTGCCCATTGAATCGGGGACGTATTCAAGCTTTCCTTCTTTAGTGATGTATACCGGAACGGTCTGCTGTGATTCAACTGTGACTTCATTGAAGAAAAACAGGCTAAAGCAGATCAAACAGACAATATTGTTATTTCTAATCAGGTCGGGCATCGCAATGATTTTCTAATGAACAAGGTCAGCTGCTTCAAGTGTTTCATTATTGTTTTTCAAATCCTTCCAGTCTACCTTTTTTAGTGGATCGATACCATTGATATATTTCTCAATGTTGGTGTAGCCGTCACCGTTTATGTCTTTTGTTGCGTCAGTGGCATCATTTGGATCCAATCCGAACTTTTTTTCCCATGAATCCGGCATGCCGTCGCTGTCTGAATCTTTGCGTGGCTGACCTTTGTATTCAGGGTAACCGCCTACCTGGGCTATGTCGGTGATGATGCCCACTTTATAAGAATCTTTATCAAGGCGGCGGTGTTTGAATTGATATAAGGTATCAATGGCAACATATTTTGAGAGATCAACATGATTTGATCTTACCTGTCCGATGACACGAACATCCACCGGATCACGCACGGGAAGGGTTGCCCCTGCATTTTGTAGCACAGCGTGATAGGCTTCCTGAGCTGACATAAGTGTAACCGGTGCCATGGGGAAGGGCTTGTCCCATTTCAGTTTTGCGCAGTATTTATCGCAATCGGGAAAGCTTTCTACCTGTACACCACCGGCCCAGTTATCATCTGTAATGGCCTCATTGCCTTCAAGGATATTGCCGTTCACATAGGCGCGACCGAAAACAAGGTATCCAAGATTGCTCCGGCCCGATTCGGGTTTTAATAACCTGTGTCCTACATATGAATCTTTTGGGGTGACAGGCCCGGGCTTGTAATAGTTGTTGATTATGTTATACAGGGCTGTATAGTCGCCTCCGTCTACTGACCTGTGCATCCAGTTATAGACCACATTATTTACAAAATTGAAAATACCGTTCCATCCGATCGATGGATTACGTCCTGCATTGTTGGCCCACAGGTTGCGCACGAAAGTACAATTCTCACCACCGAGTGTGCTGCCGAAAGAATGATTGTAAGTGTCAAGGGCTTCACTGAAGATACTGTTCTGAATTGTAATATTCACAGTTGGAAGCTTTCTGGCCGGCTTGCCGCTGCCATCGTTAAACATGTGCCTGTAAATGGACATGTTCTCATCCAGGCCCCAGCTTGCTGAAACATGATCGATCATGATGTTGCCCACAGGATTTCCGCCAATGGCATCATCACGGCGTCCAACCCAGGTTTCGCCACGGCGGAATCGCATATGCCTTATAATGACGTCATGTGTATTAATCCATACCGATTCTCCGGCAATACAAATACCGTCACCCGGGGCAGTCTGCCCTGCAATAGTAAGATATGGCGCCCTGATGATGAGGGGTGATTTCAGCCTTATGATACCTGCAACATTGAAGACAATAATCCTTGCACCACCTGTCTCACAGGCTTCGCGAAATGTTCCGGGTCCGCTGTCTTCGAGACTGGTAACCACGATTACCTTACCCCCGCGGCCACCGAAAGTGTACATTCCGCCGCCTTCGGCGCCCGGAAATGCAGGTATATCAGCCTGCGGAAGATCAGTCGGCCGGGCTGCCCAGGGGATATAAGGCCGGCCATGAAGGGCCTCTTCTTCAATAACCGGTAAAGCCTTTTCCCACGCTGTTTCTGAATGTGTGTTAGCCTCCTCCATGTATTTCTCTGCAGCCTTTTTAACCTCATCGGTGATTTTGGGATATTGTGCATTGATTCTAAACCCAAAATTTAAGAGAGATAAACAACAGAAAAGTATAATTGCGTTTTTTTTCATTTTACAATATGATTTTTTTCGTTTGTATAGTTCCTGGTTTGTTCTCGGCTTTCAGAAAATATAAACCTTTTTGAAGGCCTGACAATGAGACGCAATCTGTATTATTCACTGACGAAACGACAATTCCGGTCATATCATAAATTTTTATTGAAACAGATTCAGAGAAGCAAATATTGTTTCCTTTCATGATAATCTGAAATGGTTTGTGATTGTTCATGATCTCCCTTACCAGACTGGCTGTGACAATGCATTCATCCGATGCCGGACTCAGATTCCCGTATGGCCCAACGGATTTTACCCTGTAGCTATTTATCCTGGAAACATCAGCCGTTGAATCATAAAAAGATGTTGTATCAGAAAAGCCAATGGCAGAGTCATTCCTGAAAATCACAAAGCCGGTTCCTTCCGGTACTTCGGCCCACCAGGTGAGCCTGAAATCATCTACAGACAAATTTGTCGCTGTGTTATACGCCATGGTTTTCGGGATTGGATCCCATTCAACATCTTCCTTTTTAAAAAAGTAATCAAGTGAGTAATATGTTTCTGCGTCCTCCGTGCTTATCTGATGGCTCCAGTCAACACGTGAAAGCGTATCAATCAATTCACCATCAATGCCCCTGTTTTGATATTCGCCGTAAAAGCCACTCAAATGATTGTCAGTGCCGCTCCAGATTGACCATCCTTCCGGTTTGATGTGGATGTCAAGAACACAATTGATATAAACGGCAGAAGCATTTGGCTGCCACGGTCGCCCAAGGTAATAGCCGGATACAGGAACATCATTGTTACAGGTTATCAATGAACTCCTTAAAAGCAAGCCATGATAGAATATGCTGCCATCTGATTTTTGTGAGGTGAGTTTTGTATCCGAAGGTGCTGTAATGTATTGACCGCCTTTTACGCAGTTAATAATACAACTGTCGAAAACAGCCGTAGCATCACCGAAAATAAAATCTGTTGCCCCTTCAACATAACAGTGCAGATTGTATTGCCTGTTCTTATGGGCATAATAAGTATCCTGAAAGCCCAGGAACCGGCAATTCTTGAATACCTGCCTTTCTCCTGTTGTCCTGATTGCTACTGCCTGTCCGACATTGCCTGCTGAGTTTTCAAATGTTATATTCTCGGCATAAAAATCACTGCCTTCTGTCCAGAAAGTGTAACTGCCCGCTGTGGTTATGCCATCTTTACCGCTGTAATCATCATAAGTAATGATTACGCCGTTGACACTCTCTCCAATCAGGCATACATTTGTTTTTGAAGCAGGAATATGCACTTTTTCGTAATAAACGCCATTCTTAACAAACACCCTGTATGGTGATGAACTGTTATCAGGTATGCGATTGACAGCCGATTGTACCGAACGGTATGCATCAGGACCGGTTTTTGAAACCAGCATGTCAAAAACCTGGGCTTTTGAAAATCCAACCGAAAGCAGCGCGATAATCGGGACAAAGCGATTCATTATGCCGGTATTTTACAGTTTGGTTATTTTGTTGTAGAAAACTTCACCATTATTGCAGAATAATTTCAAAAAATAGATGCCCCTGTTCAGGTTATTAATGTTTATGGTATTGTTTTGCAGAAGTCCGGATATCATCAGCTTCCCTGAAAGATCAAAAAACTCATAACTCTCACATATCATTTCTGATGTTAAGTTCAGCAATCCACCGGAAGGATTGGGATAAACCAAAAGGGGATGCTGCCGGTTTATGGCTAGTCCTGAAGGAATGTAAGGTATATAAGGAATATCAGAATTCAGGTAATGTTCAAGATTTGAGTATCCGTCGCCGGCAATGATCTTCCCGTCTTCAGGATCAGTGGCATTAAGGCCGTGGCTGTTCTCCCAGCTATCGGGCATGCCATCATGGTCAGTATCTGCCGGAATATTGCCGGTTAAAGGTGTATGATATTCAGGCCAGCCACCCACTTCATTCTGACTGTCGATCAATCCGGATGTTGCTCCCAGGGCGCCTCCATGAATAATTCCGGTTTCACCTTTTGCTTCACTGATGATACGTTTGTCAATGGTATCCCGGACAGGTCTTATGGCACCGGCATAAGCCATCACAGAGTCAAAAGCTTCCTGGGCTGACCAGGTTGTAACAGGCGATACTTCGAATTCGTTATCACTCTTGATATTTGAGGTATCACCAACCTGATCGGTTTTTACGCCGAGCCAGTTATTGGTATTCATACCTCCTGAAACACCTTCCATAACATTGCCTGAAAGGTACCACTGACCATAGCCATAGGCAGTATTGCCTTCCGTCACATAGCTGGGGCGGCAGAATCTCAGATCACTGTCTGTTCCGGGGCCGGGTTTATAATAATTGTTGATCATATTAGTATGACTGAGAGCTGCAGGCGCATCAATCTCCATCTCTCCGCCATAAATAGCGCCTGAATTGCCCCAGTTAAAAATTACATTGTTGCGAAAATCAACAAGAGCAACCGTATCGTGAGCACGGCTTCCGTTAATGCGGGGTGATCGGCTTTGATTGTGGGCAATGAGGTTATGATGATACGAGGCATATTGTCCGCCCCACTGGCCGGCATAACCGCGCGGCCCCTTGGAATGATATGAATCGTAAAGAGATTCACTTAATATACACCATTGAACAGTTGTATATTTATTGTCATAAAAAGTGGCATTTTCTTCAATTGACCAGCTGAAAGAACAATGATCTACAATGACATTTTTTGCGTTTTCAATGTTCAGCCCTGATACCTGAAGTTTCAACTCATCACCCGGACGAAAACGCAGATATCGAACTATCAGATTATTGCCGGATAGTTTTACAGAGGCATCCTTAATGCATATTCCATCCCCCGGGGCAGTTTGTCCGGCAATGGTCATGCAGGACCTTCCTGATTTTAATTCTGAAACCAGTTCAATAATGCCTGAAACCCGGAACACAATGGTTATCGGATCATCGCCTGCTGTATTCAATGCTTCGCGAAATGTGCCGGGATAAACGTTTCCATACCTGTCCTTATCCAGCAGGCTTGTCACTTCAATAACTCTTCCGCCACGTCCGCCCGAGGCGTATTTTCCGAAACCTTCAGCACCCGGGAATGCAGGTTGCTGACTCAAAATAACCGGATTGGAAATAAAGAGAAAGCTGATGATCAATAGAATTGAATTATTCTGATTCATTTTACTAATAATTTCTTTGATTTACCATTGGTTAAGAATACAATATAGATTCCCTCAGATGGAAATTCTATTGTTTGTCCTGAATTGACATACCGGCCCATGATATCATAGACCTTTACAGGATGCCTGGCAGATAAGGTTCTGTTTTTTACCATAAGGTCTGACAGACAGTCATCAACCTTTACATCAGTTATGGATGAAGCTATATCAGCTGTCAGTTTCATGGAATGAATTTTAACATATTGTCCTTTCAGTGGCCGTTCAATATTTACATCATTGGTTGATATCCGAATGACGACCGGATCGGTTTTGGATGCGTTTATCATCTCCTCAAATTCAAGATGACTCTGGCTGTCATAAGTTACACGATAGCCGCCCTGGGCTTCAACGTAATCCTGAATATAGGTAATTTCCCAGGTTAACCCGTTATCTTTTGAATACTCTATATTATAGGGTATCATTCTCTGATCGTTAATACTGACATCTGCAGATGTTTCCATGAAAAGGCTCTGAAGGTTCATAATGGCAGGGGATATTATGGCACTTATCGAAGCACTGTCGGTGCCCAGGTAAAGTGAAGGGGCCATCTGAATATAGCCATCCGGCACCGGCGGTTCAATAGGTGTACCCTTGTGTGTACAAGTGGGCATGATCATGCAGTTAATATAGGTAAAATTCTGCTGAGTTCCGCTTTCGTGATGATTATCCTGAGGACTGAGAAAGTTTTCATAGGCATCAAAACATCCGCTATAGAATTCCAAATTACCATCCTGATCCAGGTCGAGGTTGACACCTGCAATATAATACCCGTCCTCATGGGGAATGAGTTCGGCCGGATTGAAGAAGATCTCATTTTGTGAGAACAGGCTTATCACAGGCATACCGATAGCTAAAGCTATGGTTAATTTATGTTTTATTTTGGATTTCATATTTTAGGTATGTTTTATAACTCTTTATAAAAACTTAATATTTTAGTGGCCTTTGTCATTGAACAATGTTTAGGTGTGTTACAAGCAATTCTCTGAAAGACTTCATTTAAAAGAGAAAGAAAGAGAGGGAGGCCTCCCTCTCTTTCTGAAATACCCCATAAAATGATTAACAAATTATTCCTTAACCAGGCGGAACATTCTGTCCTGATTACCTGATTTGACATTTACGATGTAAAGGCCGGCTTTCAGGTGAGCAACAGGAACAGCAATATTCGGGTCAACCTCAGTAATGAGGACCACAGCACCGGTGATATTGCTGATGGTTACTTCTGACCGCTGTTGTGATTTAATCATAATAAAGTCAGTTGCAGGATTCGGAACCATCTGGATAGCGCCGGCTTCAGTATCGGTTACCAGCTCACCCTGATTCGAAACGGTTATTGTTGCAGTACCTGATTTATATGTTCCGTCGGTTGCCCTGGCTGTGACGACAACAGTGCCATTTCCAACGGCAGTAAGCAAACCGGTTTCGGAGATGGTTGCTACACTCTCATTGTCAACGCTCCATGTGACTTCCTTCTCGCATGCTGAATCAGGCAATACAGTGGCTATCATCTGCAGTGTACCGGCGTTCACTGTGATTTCGGTAGCTCCACCTTCACCTGCAACGGTAACCTCGGTAACAAGCACCTGACCGCTTATCGGGATTGTCAGTTCACCGTATACATCAGAACCATCATTGGCTGTAGCCCTGACAACAACATCACCGCATTTTACAGCGGTAAGCTTGGCTGTGGTGGGCGTCAATTCAACTATTGTTGCCTGTCCATCACCTGATAAACTCCATGTGATTGATCTGTCGTCAGCATTGCCGGGTTCAATCGTTACTGCAATGTTCAGGAAGCCGCCCTTGTTGGTGATTTCAGTGGCCGGATTTCCCTGGGCATTGGTGGCGGAAAGTGTTATTGATGTGACAAGCGTTTTGGTTTCAATGGTTACAATAATGGTGTCATAGTATGCACTATTATAATTTGAAGTCGCTGTCACTTTAACTTTTCCGGCAGCGGTCGGACTTAACAAACCAGATGATGCGTCTATGGTAGCAGTTCCTGATGTTCCTTCATAGTTGTTTTCAACTGACCAGGTAACCGTTTTATCCACACTGCCTTCAAGTGTTACCACTGCTTCCAGCTGGATATCTAAACCTTCAACTACTTTGGTTAATATGGCTTTGATAGTAACTTCTTTTGTTGTAGCTTTTTGAACCCAGCGGGGATCACCGACAGGTCCGCCATCAGAACCGGCTGTTAATAGAGGATTTCCTTCGGAAATAGTGAAATCATAGTTCGCC
>JAFGTR010000202.1 GCA_016934055.1 Bacteroidales bacterium
AAAACCCTCACTGTACCTTCTGGTTACTTGATCATTTTTATACATATCTACATCGAATTGTGTAGACATTTTTTAGGACGACTCAATTCTTTATATATCCATATCCCATATGACTCCTAATCGTATTATGAAACCAAAATGATTGACACTCAGATTCAAGGCCCCCGAACGTTTAAGCCAGGCTTCAGTATATGCCGTTAATCCCCGGGAGAACCTATACCTTGCTTGTATGTTAAACCCGGGATTGGTTTCCTGGTTAATGATAAAATGGTCGATATTGGTCAGGTTTATTCCCAGGTTCCATTTATAATCAAAGGGTTTTAGGGTATATCCGACCAGATACATGAGATTCCAGTACTCGTATATTTTATCATTCGAAACGTTTTCCAATGAATCACTAACAGCTTTTGGCACGCTGTAAATCCTGAAATTTGTTCCCGCGCTGAATCTGAAATGGTTCCGCCGGAAATTACAAACAACACCCCAGTTCACCTCACGGACATATTCTGAGAAGCGATTATTTATGTAAATGCCTTCCAGCTTCACCAGGGCATCATTTATAACAAACTGCCGTGCAGCAGTTATACTGCCGGCATTCAGTATTTTTAAATAGGGATTAACAAAACTGGCCTGGTAACCACCCTTTAATGAATACTTGCCATAGTATATGGTACCAAAAATGGCGGAATTCAACAAAATACTTTCAGATACATTATTTCTGCCCGCCTCAAGATGAGTAGTAACTTCAACCTGCGCTTTCGCCTGACAGACTATAAGCCATAAGGCAACGAAAACAAAGTATTTTGCACCGTTTTTTTCCATCATCAGGGTCAATGGAACTGATCGATCCGCGAATTCATCTGCCGGCTTCGTTCAGTATATCTTTTATGGAACGAATTTGGTTAATAATGACACACATATCAGTTTAACTGTCAAAAGGCAGTGATGGTTTCCTATAACATGGTGATTTATATCATCTAAACAGGCTTCCGGGGATAATACTCAACCTAATGAGGGTCATAAACATTGCCTTTCCTGATTAATAAAGATAACAAGAAAGCTTGTATATGTTATTGAAAAAATAAGAATAAGCCTGCGAGTATTTGAAACCCATGAAATTGGCACTACATAAAATATCCGATAGAATTGAAAGCCGGAGATGCCGAATCAAGTTCGGCATGACTTGTCAGTTGTAATATGCCATTCAGGACTCCAACCTGCCTGGCAATGGTAAGCAGGTGATTTGGTATCTCTAACTTTCAGTAAGGTAAAATAAAAACTTTTCAACCTATTATCATACAACACAGAAAAACTGACAGCCAACCAAATTGATAAAAGGTTACTTCTGATAATGACGCAACTGGTACGCTTACGTAAAGCGCGCCTTATTATTGATTGAATAGTCGTTATCGTAAGCTTTGCAAAAGCGCGCGAGCAGACAATTATGATGAGAGGCTCTAATCCCTTTTAAGCAATACCGAAATAAATTCCCAGTCAGGATACAGGGATTTCTTTGTTTCCATATCAAAATGGTATATACCGAAATCCCCTTTGTATTCCCAGTTACACCAGGCAATATTGTTATCTTCCAGGGCCGTGATCATGTCTGAATAATATTGCATCCTGTCTTTCCTGTCGACTGTCGGCAGACACCCGAATTCACCGCAATAAAGCTGAAGATTCTTTGACTTCGCATATTCGATGCCTGGCCTGATGACCTCAAACAGACGCTCAATGTTGAAGGTGTCCCTAGCATTGAACAGATGCTCTACCAAGGCAGCGTTGGTCGTATCGACATATTTTTCATAATCTTCGTCCTTAATTATCTGCCCCGGATAATGAACAGGTCCGTGATAATCTCTCACCGCTGTCCAATCAGCTTTGTAATGTGTAAATGCAAGTGGTGTATAAGTATGAAAACTGAGAATGATATTTCTGTCGTCTTCCGGCACCTCCAGATATTTCAGGTTCTCAGGTATCTGCCACATATTGCCTCCCGCTATAATGACCCTGTCGGGCTCCGATTTTCTGATGGTCTTAATGGCTTTGTTAAGCAGCCTGTTCCAGTCACCCGGATCAGGGGCTACAGCTTCATTTAATATTTCGTATGCTACCATATCGTTGGGATAATGGCGCAATCTTTCTGACAACTGCTCCCATATATTGATCAGATTATTTTGTGCCGTGGAATCAGTCCAGAGAATATTTGTACCGCCTTCATTGGCCGCATTGAAATGGTGGGCACGGACAATATGCAAATCGACAATGGCCTTCAGATCAAATTTTGCACACCAATCGAGACAACCGGTAAGATAACCGAATGCCACCTCGTTTGGTTTACCTGCTGTATCCCACAACTCCATTTCATCAACAGGTATCCTTACATGATCGTAACCAATGCTGTCAATAAACCTGATATCATTTTCATTAATGTAGGCGTATTTCGGTTCCCAGCCGAAATCCTGCGACAACCAGTGGCTCAGGTTAACACCTCTCATAATGGCAAATCCTGAAGGATTTGTGATAGTTTCTGATGCGGGTTGCTTGCATGATATCATGAAAATCAACGCTGTTGCTGAAAGCACCCATTTCAGGTTACGGTAAATTTGTATAATAGTCATATGAGTCGTTTATTAAGTTTATTATAAAAACAAATTCTGAGTATTTTAAGATATAAAAATCAGAAGATTTTCCTGATAATCCATAATATTAGTGTTAAAACAAGACTGATAAGGATCATGGTGGTTATCGGAAAGTAGACCCTGAAGTTTTCCTTTTCTATCCGTATATCACCAGGCAAATGACCAAACCAGCTCAGTTTATGACCTGCAAAATACAGGACTATACCAGCAATGACGATGATCATGCCAAATATTATCAGGATTTTTCCTAATTGAGGCATACTGGTTTTTTTACAAATTTAACCATATAAACCATATCTCTGACATAAAAGGATGGCTGACAGGACTGCAATGCCGGCAAAACTTGCACAATGGTGCAGCTTTTTTAACTAATTTGCGTCCTTATTAATCTGTTTGACTCAACATTTAAAACGTAATCTAAATAACTTTGTAAATTAATCAGCTTATTGCCGGTTCAGTTATAAAGTCGACATCCGAAATCCCAGATATTCATTAACCAAAACACCATATTATGAAAAAAGCAATGTATATTAACCCATGGCTGTTGTTAACCGGTTTGCTCATATTGATGTCGTGCATATCGTCAAATCCTTTCCCTCCGGTAAGAGGAAACGGAACACCTGTTGACAAAAAATATAATGTCTCAGACTTTCATGGTATTGACGTATCGGGGGGGGTTGATGTGATCCTTACACAGGGAAACACAGAAGGGGTTACACTTACTGCCCAGGAAAATTTGTTTGAACATATTACTGTTGTTGTGGAACAGGGTATATTAAGAATATATACTGAAAAAAATTTCCTGTCCGTTAAACCAATGAAAGCCAGGATTGAGTTTAAGAGTATCGAAAAGCTTAAAGTTTCAGGCGGCGGTGATGTCACCTGTGAAAAATCCATTGATGTTCCGAAGCTTGATATGAATATCAGCGGCGGAGGCGACCTGAGTTCAGAAATTAATACCGGCGAACTTAAATGCCGTATGAGCGGAGGCGGTGATGCTGATATCAGCGGTAATATAAAAGATTATAATATTACCATGTCAGGGGGTGGCGATCTTGAATCCGATATTGATGCCCGTATCATTTATTGCAATTTATCCGGCGGTGGTGATCTGAGCCTCAGAAATACAGGAAAAGCCGATGATGCACACATCATTATCAGCGGTGGTGGTGAGATAACACTAAGCATGGATGTTGAACAACTGAAGTGTTCTGTAACAGGAGGCGGCGATGCCGGTCTTAAAGGGCAGGCCGAAAACCTTGAATTAGATATCAGTGGCGGGGGCGATGTTCATGCCGAAAGTTTTATCAGTGCCAATGCATCAGTTCAGGCCAGCGGAGGCTCTGATATTCATGTTAATGTTACAAAAACGTTAACAGGAAATATCTCCGGAGGAGGTGACGTATACTATTCCGGAAATCCTGAAAACGTGTCGATTGACACAAAGGGCGGCTCTGAAATTCATAAACAATAGGCCATTGGCTGTAGTCAATTTTTTTGTTTCTTAATTTAAGGGCGGTTGTCTCAAAAGGTGTTCTGCGGTCCTCAACTGGCGTACTTTTGCAAAGCGTGCCTGATTATTGACTGAATAATGTTGTCGCATGCTTTAGAAAAGCACGCGAGCAGAACCTTTTAAGACAACCTCTTTATTGTTTCAGGCAAATTACAAAAGGCATTGAAGGTTATCCCTGATCTCCTAACCTGATATTAATGCAACATCTTTTATTTTTCATTGTCTTTGGATTAAAACTTTGAGACTACTCCTAAAAGTATGAAACAAAATGCCACAAACCTGCTTGCAGGCAGGCACACCAAATCACGAAGGATCACAAAGAGTTTATAATTATGGATTATGCTTTGTGATATCCTGGTGGCTTAGTGCCTTAGTGGCGATAATATACTTTGTAAAGTGGGCTAAGCTTTGCTAATTAAACTTTATTTAAGGATATGAAAAAGCTTCTTTTTCTTGTATTGTGTAATCTGTCAGTCTTTACTGTTACCTGTGCTCAAAATATCGTCCAAATTGTTAAAGGCAATGTGACAGACCAGGAATCTCTGATAACCCTGCCGGGGGCCAATGTTGTCATTGCCGGAACAGATCCTTTGCTCGGTGCTGTTACAGATCAGGACGGTAATTTTAAGATAGAAAATGTTCCTGTCGGAAGATATAATATATATATCAGTTATCTGGGATATGATCCGGTTACAATACCTGAAATATTGGTGGGATCGGGAAAGGAAGTCGTGATCAATGTTGGTTTAAAAGAATCACTGACCCAAATGGAACAGGTAGTGGTTAAAGCACACGCGAGAAAGGACAAACCCCTTAATACAATGGCCGCTGTGAGCGCCCGGTTGTTCACAGT
The DNA here is from genome assembly GCA_016934055.1 of Bacteroidales bacterium. Classification (GTDB taxonomy): domain Bacteria; phylum Bacteroidota; class Bacteroidia; order Bacteroidales; family UBA10428; genus UBA5072. Next base: position 5,009 of record JAFGTR010000202.1, read on the forward strand.
TGAAGAGACGCGCAGATATGCCGGTGGTCTGGATGACCCTGCACGCCTGGTTTCGGCCTTTGCAGGCGTGACAACAGGGAATTTACAAGACAATGCCATTGTTATCCGCGGAAATTCACCCAAAGGCGTTTCCTGGCGGCTGGAAGGTGTTGACATACCCAATCCCAATCACTTCTCGGGAGGTAACATAGCAGGTGGCGGAACTGTATGCATTATAAGCAGTCAGCTGTTATCCAATTCCGATTTTTTTACCGGGGCATTTCCGGCTGAATATGGCAATGCTCTGGCCGGTGTTTTTGATCTGAAATTAAGAAGCGGCAATACTGAAAAAAGAGAATATACATTTCAGGCGGGTTTGATGGGAATTGACTTTGCAGCTGAAGGACCTTTTGTAAAGGGCAAAAATGCTTCGTATTTATTCAATTATCGTTATTCCACATTCGGATTGCTGACTAATCTTGGACTTATCCCGTCTGAGCAGATACCTGTTTACCAGGATTTATCATTTAAGCTGAATTTCCCAACCCGGAAAACAGGTATATTTTCATTATGGGGAACCGGCGCCATTGATTTCAACCATGAACCGATTGACCATGATTCATCAGCATGGGAGACCGCCTGGGACAGGGTGACTTATGACTGGAAAGTTAACCTTGGGGCAATTGGTCTGACGCATAAATATATTTTCAGAAAGAATACTTATATAAATACAAGTCTTGTCGCTACCGCGAACAGAAATTCAATGGATATGAAACGCCTGGATGACCAGCTGATTGAAAAACCAAACTGGTATTTTACCGACAATTCAGCAAAGTTAGTTTTAAGTTCCTTTATCAACCATAAATTCAGTGTGCATCATACCAACCGTACAGGATTTAATTTCAACACATTATTTTATAATATAGACCTGAATGGTACAATAAATGATATTCCTGAAACCTACCGCAATTTCGTAAAAGAGGATGATTATAACAGCCATTTGCAATTATATACTCAATCGAGATATGACTTTTCGACTAACCTGTCATTTAATGCCGGAGTTCATGCCGAATATCTTTTGCTGAACGGCAATTTTACCATTGATCCACGACTGGGTATGAAATGGGAATTTGTGCCCGGCCATGTCATAAGCTTCGGATACGGAAAACACTCCCAGCTGGAAGAATTGAAGATTTATGGTATTAATCGCAGGATAGGGAATAATAACACATACCCCAACAAAAACCTTGACTTTTCTCATGCTCATCATTTTGTACTGGGCTATGATCTGCGTATTAATGAAAATATCAGACTGAAAATTGAACCGTATTATCAGCATTTATATAATATTCCGGGAATACCTGACAGTTCATATTCAATGATCAATTTCAAGCAGGACTGGACCTTCAGGGATTCACTGGCAAACAACAGTACAGGCAGGAATATAGGCATTGACTTTACCCTGGAACGTTTTCTGAATAACAATTTTTATTATCTTGTAACAGCATCTGTCTTTGATTCGAAATACAAAGGCGATGATGGTATATGGAGGAATTCCCGATATGACAAGGAATTTGTTGCCAATGTACTGGTTGGAAAAGAGTTTTTTATCGGCAGGAATAAAAGTAATATTTTAGGCTTGAACGGCAGGTTAAATATCATTGGTGGTGAACGCATTTCTCCTATACTTATAAAGGAATCAATGGCAGCAAGGAGAGAAATCTATGATGAAAACAGGGCGTTTGAAGACCAGGAGGCTTATAAATACTATCTGGATCTGACGATAACATACAGGATCAATAAAAAACGACATGCAAGCATTCTGGCCCTGCAACTCAAGAACGCCCTGGGCGCTCCATTAAGCGAAGGCTATTCCTATAACTATAAAAACGATGATATCCAGAAAGATGAAACTGTAGTCATTCTTCCGGTAATCAGTTATAAAATTGAGTTTTAATATATACTGCTGTTCAAATATTCTTTTCATCATCAAATGTACATAATCTGCAGACTTAATGCGCCGTTTGATGAACGGCATTTCCGGAGATGCCTCTCAATAATTGTCGGGCCAATAAGCAACTTATGATGAACAATGTTGTCCTTATTCAATGAAACAAAAAGCTCATCATCATGAAAACGCTAAAAATAATCCTGACTATCACTATAATCTTGACGGGTGGTTCTTTGTTCAGCCAGGAAACAACTTACAAAAGATTCCCTGTTCATGTGTCTTTTGTTTATCCTGTAGGAATCCATGGCGTCCAAAGTGTGAGTTACACTTATGATTTTTCGCTAAACATCCTCACAGGCCATACAGGCAATATTGACGGATGTGCAATCGGGAGCCTCATTAATATAAATCAGGGTTATATTTCCGGGTGTCAGCTGGCCGGTATAGGAAACATAACCGGGGGTGATGTTGACGGACTGCAGGTTGGAGGCATATTCAGCATGGCAGACAACCTTGACGGGGTTCAGATCAGCGGGATCTTCAATAAATGCGCTGAAGCTGAGGGGTTACAACTTGCCGGTATCCTGAACACTTCAGCTTCATCTGATGCTGCCATAGCCGGGATAGCCAATATCAATGCCGGCGACCAGCAGGGGATCCAGCTGGCCGGCATTTTAAACCAGGCAAAAGCAGTGAATGGTGTGCAAATAGGACTGGTTAATATTGCTGATACTATAAATAAAGGCATTCCCATTGGTTTGGTCAGCATTGTCAGAAACGGGTTTTACGATGAGTTCGTATTCTCTGTTGCTGATTATCAGAATCTGGGGGTAAGCTACAAACTGGGCATTAAGCAATTCTATACGATCTATTCTGTCGGCATGAATCTGTTTGAAGACCAGTTGTGGGTGGCAGGCCTGGGTTTTGGACATCTTCATGAGGTAACACCTAAATTCAGTGTACAACCGGAAATAATCTGTTATACATACTATCCGATGGATTTTGTAAGACGCATCAGAGATACCTATATTGGTCACTTTAAATTAGGAATAGTTAAGAGTCTGAGTGAAACTATTGCTGTTTCTGTTGCTCCGAGCGTATATCTGTCATTAAAATCCAACAGGGGCAGTTACAGCGTTTATGGCTATGAGCAAAGCTTGCTGGATCCTCTTTTTGATATCAATCCGGCATCCAGCAACAGCCGCTTTGGATTTGGTTTCGGGCTGAGTCTGGGACTCCATTTCAGGTAATCGCGAGAAGAGGTTCTCACAAAGTAAGAAGAGGAAGTCCTCGCAAAGTCGCTAAGGCGCTAAGATTGTGTTGGATAAAAAGCACACCTTTTTATTCTATTTTTCTTTGCGTCT
>JAFGTR010000075.1 GCA_016934055.1 Bacteroidales bacterium
CGGGTATCGAGCCCATCGGTATAGCACCAGTCGACTTTTATGAAATCCACTCCCCAATCGGCATACGTCCGGGCGTCAATTGCTTCGTAACCATAACTGCCCGGGCGTCCTCCGCATGTTTTCGTCCCGCTGCATGTATAAATACCAAATTTTAATCCCCTGGCATGCACATAGTCTGCAAGAAACTTAATCCCCTCGGGGAAACGGGTTGAATCGACTATGATTTTCCCATTCTTGTCGCGGTCAATTTGCCAGCCATCATCAATAACAATGTATTCGAAACCGGCATCTTTGAGTCCTTTTGCCACCATGGCATCAGCCACCGACATCACGATCTTTGAGTTGATGTTCAATCCAAAGGCATTCCATGAGTTCCAGCCCATAGGCGGGGTTTGGGCCAAATCGGGAAACTGGCCGAAAGCAGATATTTGAACTGCAGCAATTAATACAATCAGTACTTTTTTCATTTGATTCAATTAAAAGCGGATATGATCATAATCCTATAAAGATACCCCGTCTGCTTGCGACGGGAAGTTTCATTGATTTCAGTCTGTGCAAATCTATTGAGCCCATTCCCGGCCCTCAGGACTGCGCCGCCATTCAAAATAGGCATCCAGTACTTTCAGCGAGGATTCATCCGGCACAGGACCCGTATGCGGTGTCGGGCCAAGAACCATCACAACAGGATTTTCGTTGGTGAAGGCAGGCCATTCGGGAACGCCCTCACCGTTGGGATGCCCATATTTCGCGAAGTTGGTCCAGTAGGTTCCCATGGCCTCCGAGATTTCAAGATCGGATTTGGAGGTCCGGGGATTTGAAGGATCGAGGTGCATAAACACGTAAGCCACATCCTGGCCATGCGGAGAGCCATAGCTGTATCGGGGTGAATCTTCGGGATATTCGGGATGCTGGTCGAAATAATAATAATAGACTTTCGATTTTCCTGTTTTCGATTGCAGACGCGCCCAGCTCCAGGTATGCCAGCCAAATGCAGCGTCACGGGCAAGGTCTCGTGCCGTTTTCGGAACGGAGTTTTCTCCGGGAGGATAGGCTTTAACAAGGTCATCGGCAAATTTCCCGTACCGTGCTTTAACTCCGGCAATGTATTCTTCGGACGTTTTTTCCCTTGAGAAACTGGCCCCTTCGTCAGAGTTATAACCAATAAGCACCGGAACGTCGTTGTATTTTCCGGCTGTATATAGTTTATGCTGATCGTCAGGTATTACGTACCCGTCAACAATGGGCCAGGCACTGCCCATACCCCAGCCCGAAGGCAGGTTGCCGGCCTCCATTTTTCGCAAAGCGTCAATTGATTCTGCCCCTGCCATTTGCATAAAGGCAAAACCGGCTTCTTCGGCTTGTTTAAGGGTTTTCATGTTTTCGCCGGGAAAAGTGGTGGGTCGGGTGGGTCCGAACGAACCACCGCTTTGTGATATGGCACCGTGAAACAAGCCTTTGGCCAAAGGCGAGGCACATAACATGCTAACGGCTATGCCTCCAGCCGATTCGCCAAAAATGGTCACTTTGCCGGGATTCCCGCCAAAAGCCGCAATATTTTCTTTTATCCATTCGAGGCCGGCCATCATATCGAGTAATCCATAGTTTCCGGAAACACCGTTTGGATTTTCAGCGCTCAGCTCGGGATGGGCCATGAACCCGAGTTGCCCGACACGATAGGCAAGGCTTACCAGAACAACTCCTTTTCGGGCAAGATGTTCGCCATTGTGCACGGGGTCAGATGTTGACCCGAAACTAAAACCGCCGCCGTAGATCCACACTAACACAGGGATTTTATCTTTTGCCGTTTTTGCAGGGGTCCAGATATTCAGGTACAGGCAATCTTCGCTTTTGCCCGAAGGAGGTTCTCCTCCCTGGAAGGCTGCCGGGGCAAATTCAGTGGCTGGCCTTACGCCCTTCCATTTTTTTGCATCCTGCGGTGCTTTCCAGCGCAATTCGCCTACCGGAGGCGCGGCAAAAGGTATCCCTTTAAAGATCCTGAGGCCTTCTTCCACCGTTCCCTGAACAATTCCCTGCTTGACTTTTACCTGTTCCGGAGGAAGTGCAGAACAGGCGCTCATGATCAACGGGCATACTATGGCTAATGAATACAATATTATCTTCATGTTTCCGGGTTATTGGTTTTTCCATAAGTTGGGCAAAAAGCGATGAACCAGCAGGTGACGCCAGGTTGCCCAGTCGTGGCCTCCATGTCCGCCCACATAGTATTCGTGTTTTATGTTATGCTTTTCAAGTGCTTCATGCAAAACCTTACACCGCTGTCCCATAAAACCCTTTGCCTCTTCGGTTCCCTGCCCCAAAAACAAATAATCCACTTTTTCATTCACGCCGGGATCGTTTAAAAAATGGGTCAGTGATGTTTCCGCATTTACATCACCGGCACTGAGAATGCCAAAATTTGCAAACAGGTCGAGCGAACGGAAACCGACAACCATGCTGTGGCGTCCGCCCATCGACAAACCAGATATGGCACGCCCTTTGGGTGACTGAATTGTGCTATAGGCTTTGTCAACCAATGGAATTACATGGGATCTCAACTCCTTTTCCAATATATCGAAGGTCAGTTCGGTGTGACGGGGATGGTTTCTGTGAATCACCTGGTTGTTGGGGATGGCGATGATCATGGGTACGGCTTTCCCCTCAGCCAGCAGGTTGTCCATGATAAAATTCACCCTGCCGTCGTATACCCAGTTTGATGGGAGCTCGCCGCTTCCACCCAGCAAATACATAACCGGGTATTGCTTCTTAGGGTCATAACCGGGAGGAGTGTAAACATAAAGTTCCCGCTCACCTCCGGTAACTTCCGAATGATAAACATGCCGGGTTACATTTCCGTGCGGTACTTTTCGTGCATCGTAGTAGGCCGGCCCGTCGCCATGCACAATCAACTGACTGTAGGGTGGCATGGCCGTAAAAGCTGCACAGGTATTGGCCGGATCGGTTATCTGAACACCATCGACATTGAAGTGATAGGCATACATATCAGGTTCAAGCGGACCAACCGTCAATGTCCAGATGCCGTCTTCGCCTTTAGAAAACGACACCTGCTCCCTTGCATTTCCAAGTGCAGTAAGGATAGCCACCCCCGCCAGTTTTACTTCCTGGGCTTTCGGAGCTTTCAGGCGAAAAGTAACAGTATGGTCATCGTGTACCTCCGGCGAGTTCAGAGGGGCACTGAAGGGGATCAGTCCTTCCGTGTTTTTTTGCGGATTATAATCAAGATTGACATTAGCTTGCTGCCCGCACACAAATGCCGGCAGCATCATGGGCAACATGATCAGACATCGGAATAATTTCATACCTGTATTCATTGTAATTCTTTCAATGGCTATTTAAAAAGAAGCGGTGCGAACTGATAAAGGCTGCGTCTCCAGGTTTGCCATTCGTGAGCTGTTTGAGGAGAAACGTAGAAATGGGCGTTCATTCCGGCCTCTTTCAGTTTTTCGGTGTTTTCTTTAGGATCGCCGCCAAAGCCGGACCTGCGGTTTTCAAGTTCTCTGCTGCCAAAGCTGATAAACACCAGTTTGACTTTTTCCTTAAAACCGGGTGCATTTGCAATATCTTCAGTGCTAATGCTTCCACCGCTGAACATGCCCATATAGGCGAAAACATCGGGATTGGCCAGGGTAATAATACGGGTTTGCATACCGCCCATGGATAATCCGGCCATGGCCCGGTGTTGCTGATCGGCCAGAGTGCGGTAATTGGCATCAACCATGGGAATAATGTCGTCCAGCAATGTCTTCATGAAACCATCGGCCCAGCCTTTCGGCGGCCATGGTCCGGCAGGGCGCTCACCGCGTGGAACCGAGCGGTCTCTTGCCGGCATACGCCACGATCCGTTATCCATTACAATGATAAAGGGTACGGCTTTTCCCTCAGCGATCAGGTTATCCATGATAAGACAGGCTTTACCCTGTGCCGACCATCCGGTTTCATCCTCGCCGCCGCCATGCTGCAGGTACAATACGGGATAACGCTTTTGCATATCCTTATCATAGTCGGGTGGCGTATAAACAAAACAACGGCGCATCTTATCGTTGGTTTTCGAGAAATAAAGTTGCTCCCGAATCTGTCCGTGGGGTACATTTTTAAGTGCATAAAAATCCTGGTCTTTTGCCGGAACTTCAATCCCGCTGCCCCAACGGCTCGCACCGTAATAATAAAGGCTTGCCGGATCGGGGACAGAAGCGCCGTCGATATTCAGCTGGTAATAATGAAAACCTTCGTCCTGGGGAGCCGATTCACCGGTCCATACGCCACCGGTATCTTTTTTTAAATCGTATTTTACGGCGCCGATGTCGAGTTGCACCCTGTTTGCTTCAGGTGCGGAAATCTGAACACGCACACGCCCTTCGGAATTAACCTGCGGGTATTCCTTTCCTGGCTGATTGGAAGAAGAAGGTTTAAAGTCTTCAATGACATTAGACTGAGACTGCGCAGAACACCATCCGCCAGTCATAAATGCTACTGCTACAATGATTCGATTTAATTTTTTCATAAGTTTATTGGGTTAGTTATGGTAATTACTTTAATCCGTTATTCACGATGCGGAAATAATCAAACGATACATCAAAGGGGGTATCGGGCTTCGTGGTATCTGAATTGAACCAGAAAGTGCTTTTCATGTACTGGGTTATTGTACCATCGCAAGTCATCAACCCGGCCCTGATATTCTTTAACATGATATCGGCAGTCCCAAGGGTTTCGTACTTTTTCCCATCCAGGGAATAGAAGGCCGTGTATAAGCTGCCTTTTTTCTCCAGTTTGAGGATTAAATGGTTGTCGCCGGTGATTTCTTCTTTTAAATTGAAGGAGCCCATTGATTTTGCCAGTTCATTTTCTTCCATGATCAGATCAATGGTTCCGGGTTGCACCTGGGAAACAGATGCTCCGCCTCTGCGGGTTTTGATCACTGCCCTGAACATCAGTTTTACAAAATTACCATCATCCTGGTAAACCAGTATCCCTGCATTTTCAGGTTGAGACGGACTTCTTGAGCCTGCCAGTTTTGTTTCAATGGTCCAGTCGTTGTTTGCACTTTGCAGCAACATGTTCCTGGCATTGTTTGTTTTCTCCGATACGTCACCCGGCTCGCTGGTAATGGTTAATGAACCTGACTTCTTTGAAAGACCGAAGGTGGAGGGATTCATTCTGATCCATTCCCATTGATTGCCAATGGTGGCTTCATTGAATTCATCACTCACGGAAGGAACATCAAAATTCAAATAATAGGTATTGTTTTCCAGCGTGATATTGTCAATAAATTTAACTACAGCGGTTCCGGGTATACCTTTGGCCTGCTCAATCTCAACAGCAATTTCATCATGCAGGGCAGAAGCTTTAACCACCGGAATGTTCGATTTATTCTTCAACAGGTAGCTGTATGCTTTTACCTCCTTATTAAAACCGTTGATGTTTTTCCCGTTCACGGTAATGGATGCAGGTGAGAGATCGGGCATTACTTTGAGCGGAAAGCTGTTGGAAAGCGTTGTGCCTTCAACAGTGACATAAGCGAACACCGATGCGACACCCACCCCGGTAGCCGTCACCTGACCATATTCATCAACCTTTACAACCGATGGGTCATTGCTTTTATAGGTGACTTTTGCCTGTTTGATATCATAAAAGCGATCGTCGGACATGCAGGCAGTTACATGAGCCTGGAGGGTATTGCCCGGTCTCAATACCACCTGATCGCCTTCGGCAACGACGGTGGTCAATACAGGGTTGTAATCGCCGCTCATGATGGCTTCAACCTTTCCCCTGATATCCCGTGATGACGAACCGATTTCGAAGACATACCTGCCCGGGTCGAATGTTGTTTTATTTTTTTCGGCATCCCAGAACCAGAGGTCTTCACAATCAATATCAATGGATACGGTTTTTATTTGTCCTTTCGGAATGGGCACTCTTTTGAAACCTTTTAACCGTTTTATGGGTCTTTCGAGAGTGGCCCGACTGTCAGGGGTTCTCACATAAACCTGCACCACTTCGTCACCATCAGCCTCCCCGGTGTTCTTAACATCAACACTTACGGTGATTTTATCGGCAGGGGTAATGCTGTTTTTGCTGATGCTGAAATTACTGTATTCAAACGTGGTATACGATAAGCCATAACCGAATTCATAGGAAACATCCTTGTCGTAATACCAATAAGTCCTGCCGTTGGTGCCATCGCCCCTCAGGTTATAATCGTTGAAATCAGGCAGGTCATTAACCGATTTATGCCAGGTAACATTCAGTTTCCCTCCCGGGTTACCATCGCCAAATAGTATTTTTGCCATGGCAGTGCCTTGTGCCTGGCCATTGTAGCCGGTCCAGATAATCGCCGGGATAATCGGATCGTTTTTGAATGGCTCCACTTCAACCATACCCATGGTTTGCATTACCACGATGGTATTTTGATTAACAGCCGCTACGGCCCTGATCAATTCATTCTGGTTGCCCGGCAGCGTCAAAGAAAACCTGTCGGATTCCTCCCTGCCTGTACTTTGATCGGTACCGACAAATACCAGTGCAACATCAGCTGAAGCTGCCATGTCAATAGTTTCTTTATCGGTGGCTGGTGTTTCCGGCTCATGATAGACAAAAACCAGGGTTTGCGGCCCGGTAATGCCCAGCGTTTTAATTTTTACCGGCACGGTCCGGGGCCTGCCAAAACCCGCAAATCCGCCACTTTGCTGACTCCCTGCAATTTTTTCTGAGGCAAGGATATTTCCTGTTGCAGTTCCAATCCTTACTTCAAGGATTCCGCCATTGCCGGATACCGTCATGTTGAACCTGATGGAATCGAGGTTGGTGATATCAATATGATGGTACGATGTCCAGTCGCCGTCTTTGATTCCCCTTACTGAAGCTTGTCCGAACCGGGCCGAGGTTATTAAACCTTTTGCTGAAGCATCGTATTTCGTGGCATCATAATGCTGTATTTTGCCATCCGTGGTAATTGTCGAAAAACCAATCATCGTAAAGAAATCTGTTTTTTTCAGGGTATTTCCGCCCGACCATGAAACGACTTCTGTATTTAAGTTTTTCTCTTTTAGATAATTTTGAATTCCCTGCAGGGGGCTTATGCTCAGATGGGGTTCAACGGGGCCGGAATAGTCTCCCAGTTCGACTCTGTCGGCCTGGGGTCCCAACACCGCAATTTTCTTTATTTTTTTCAGGTTGACGGGCAGGGCTTTTTCACCTGTTTGTGCCACAACATTGTTTTTTAACAGAACCGGGGTTTTGGTGGCAACTTCAATGGCAAGATCGTTATGCGAGGGATCGTTGATAACGCCAGGTTTGATACCGGCAAAAGGAACCATGCGGGGCGGATCAAACTCGCCTAATCGCATTCTTATGGTAAAAATATGGATAAGTGCTTTATCGATTTCACCCTGGGTAAGCAATCCTTGTTCCAGTGCCTTAAGGATATGATGCTGGTAGACTCCCCCGCAATCGTTGTCAACACCGGCGATAATTCCCTTTGCTGCTGCTTCTTCATTGGTTTTGACGTAATTGTGCCCCCTTACCATGTCATCGATTGCGCCGCAATCACCGGTGACATAACCGTCTAAACCATAAGTTTTTCTGACCAGGGTATCAACCAGAAATTTGCTTGCCGATACGGGAACACCGTTAACGGCATTATAGGCTGACATGATTGACGGCAGGTTATATTCCCTGATCAGTTTTCTGTAGGGTGCAAGATAAAATTCCCTCATATCCCTTGCATCCATATTTGAACTGCCGGAGTGCCGGTTAAACTCGGTATTGTTGGCCAGATAGTGTTTGCCGCAAGGTACGGTTTTAAGATACACAGGATCGTCTCCCATCATACCCTGGATAAAGCCTTTCGCGATTTCAGAAACCAGAAAGGGATCCTCTCCAAATGTTTCCGCAGTTCTTCCCCAGCGCGGGTCGCGGGCCGGCTCAACGACCGGCGACCAGTAGGTAAGCGTGAAAATCAAGTCGTGGTTAAAACCCCTGGCTTCATCTGAAACAACCGATGTTTCACGTTTTATCAGTTCGGGATCCCACGTTGATCCGACAGCCACGCTGTTAGGGAACGAAGTGGCTGTCATACCGCTGTTGTTATTTCTGCCCATTACACCGTGCAGCGCTTCACCCCATACATTGTAACTGCCAACTCCCAAACGGGGTATTGGCAGCATGGTATTTCCCAACTGGCTTTGTTTTTCTTCTGGGGTCATTCTTGAAACAAGGTCGGCAGCCCGCTCTTTAAAGGAATAAGCCGTGTTAAGGTATATCGGGACTTTAGCAACACGCGCATTGGATTCACCATCATTATAAGCCGAGATAAGGATCAAGGATATAATTACTCCCCATACCGGCAGTTTAATATTTAAGGTATTTTTTTTCATCAGGGTATATAAAATGATGTCCGTTAAGTTTACAGAATCGTAATTTTTGTCATTTTCAAATCTTTATGGTCTGAACTGTTTCCATAGAATACTTCATATTCACCCGGAGTTATCGCCATTTTATTCTGATTGCGGTCGAAGAATTCAAAAGATGAAGGAGGCAAATCAATCGTAACACTGCCTGTTTTTCCTGCCGCCACGTCAACGCGTTGAAAACCACGTAAGGTTTTCAGCGGACCATCGACATCGTTCACTTTTCGCACGTATACCTGCACAATCTCTGTACCAGCGCGCTTACCCGTGTTTTTAACCGGAACGGTAATGCTGATGCTTTCACCGGCTTTTATGGCCGTTTTGCTCAGGGTCGCATTCCCTGTTTCAAAACGGGTATAACTCAGTCCGAATCCAAACGGGAAAAGACAGTCGGTGGTGTATCGGTAGGTGCGGCCTTTCGTCGAATAATCCTCGAAATCGCCCAGTTTTTCGGAGTCTTTATAGAATGTCACAGGAAGTTTTCCCGAGGGATTGTAGTCTCCAAAGAGCACATCGGCAACCGCCTGACCGCCCGATTCACCGGCATACCAGGCCTGAAGGATGGCATCGCAGGTTTGGGTTTCAGGGGTTAACGCAATGGCAGAACCGGAACAGTTTACAAACACCACTTTCTTGCCGGCTGCTTTCAGGGCTTTCAGACAGTTGCGCTGAACCGAAGGCAATTCAATGTTGGTGCGGTCTCCGCCTTTGAAACCGGGATAGGAAACAGGCATTTCTTCGCCTTCGAGTTTGCCTGAAATTCCGCCGACAAAAACAACCGTCTCAATGCCTTTCAGTTTGTTCACAAGTTCCGTATAATCAACATCCACTTCTCTGCCAAAATTAAATTCGATGTTGGCCTGCCAGTTATGGAGCTGCGCGTAACGGATTACGATGCTGTATTTTTTGCCGGCTTCAACCTTAAAAGGAATGCGCGAAGGCAATGTGCGCCAGTTATGGTACATCTGAACCTGTTCGCCGTTAACGAGCAGCTCGTAGTAACCGGTGGCACCGCCTTTAAACACCAACTCCTCAGAAATTTTTGGGGTAAATTCGGTTTCAAATAAAGCGGAAAACCCTTCGAGCTTAACACCCGACGCAAATTCATGTTGACCGGCAGTGGTCATTTTTATAGGGTTAGTAATCTGTTGGGTGATGACCACATCTCCTTTCAGATCACGATTGTTCCAATAGGTTACTTTAATTCCGGGTTTTCCTTCAAAAGAAAGCTGGTCGAAATAACTCCGGGTTACCTTGTCTTCCACCAGGTCGCAGCCTTTGTCATACAGGAATTTGTTTTCAGGAAGCTTTGTTTTAATCCCGTCGAGTATGGAAATGGTGCGCACCGGTGTACCGTTGTAGTTTCCCCACAACATCACTTTGTCGTCGGCATTGGGACCGATCACGGCAATTTTTTTCGACGATTTCGAAAGGGGCAATAGGTTGTTTTCATTCCGCAACAGTGTCATGGTTTGCAGTGCCATCTCGAGCGCCAGTTGGCGGTGTTTTTCGTTGTTTAAAACAGATGCGGGAATTTTTGCCCAGGGCACCCGGGAATCATCGTCGAAATCACCCAGTTCGAAGCGGCCTGTCAGCACCCGCATCAGGCTCCTGTCTATGTCTTCTTCTCTGATCAACCCACGTTTAACACCTTCGGGCAGTGTTTTGTAGGGATAGTTTTCCCATACGCATTCCACATCGGTACCGGCCAGCACTCCTTTCGACGCTGCATGGACCGGCGTTGACGACACTTTGTGCGAATTGAAAAAATCGGTTATGGCGCCACAGTCCGACACCACAATGTACCGGTAGCCCCATTCGTCGCGCAAAATGCGTTGCAGCAGGCGGGTGTTGCCACAGCAGGGTTCATCGTCAAGCCGCTGATAGGCGCACATTACCTGGCGTACATCGGCTTCCGTCACCAGTGCTTTAAAGGCAGGCAGGTAGGTTTCGTATAATTCACGGGGATCTACATGGTTGAGGTTAAGCTCGTGACGGCTCCATTCGGGACCCGAGTGCACCGCGTAGTGTTTGGCACAAGCCAGCAGTTTGCGGTACCTGGCATCGGAAGGTCCTTGCAGGCCTTTTACCACCTGCACGCCCATCCGGGACATCAAATACGGGTCTTCGCCATAGGTTTCCTGCCCCCGGCCCCAGCGCGGGTCGCGAAAAATATTCACATTGGGAGTCCATACCGAGAGGCTCAGAAAGCGCTTGTTTTCGTTGCCCATCTGCAGCCATTCATGATATTTGGCCCGTGCCTCGTCCGATACGGCATCAAAAATCCGGTAAACCAGTTCATCGTTAAACGAGGCGGCCATCCCGATGGGTTGGGGAAATACCGTTACATTATCGTTGTTGGCATAGCCATGGAGGGCTTCGCTCCACCAGTTGAATTTTTTTATACCCAGGCGGGGAATGGCATCGCTCTGGTCGCACATTAAAGCGGCTTTTTCTTCGAGGGTCAACCTTGAAATGAGGTCTTTGGCCCTTTCTTCAAAACTGAGATCAGGATTTTGGAAGGGATATTGCTGCCCGGAAGCAGCGACGAAATACCATGCGCTCATGGCAAAAAAGACAATCCCTTTGATGTTCATTTGAATAAGTGACGACTTCATGGAGGTTGTATTATTAAGTTATTGTAATGGTTTTAAACTGGCTGCAAATCCGCCGCGGCGAAGCATTTTTACCTCAATTTCTGAGTTTTTATCGACGACCAAATACCGTATCGAAAGTTGAGTATCGTGTTCACCATCGGCAATCAAGGTTAGCTTGTATTTTCCTCCTTCGGGCAAAAAGCTAAACCTGAGCGTTTTGTTCTTATCTCTGCGTACCTCGGCATTAATACCTCCAATGTACCAACAGTCTCCTTTTCGACGAGCCAGAATGACGTCCTTTCCGGGATAACCATCAAGTAATTTGATATCGTCCCATGCATTTGGAACTTCGCGTAAAAAGTTTTTTGCGGCATCAGGTAGATTGTAGTAACCTTCTGGACGGTCGGCCATATGTTGCATTCCCGATTCAAACAGCACGCTCAGTGCCAGTTCATGCCCATATGATGTAATATGCGGATGTTGCGAGTTGGTAAAGGTAACAGGAGTATAATCCATTGAACCCACTACATTACGTGTAAAGGGCATTATGGTATTATGTTCGGGAGCCGTGGTCGTAAGTTCAGGATTGTTGTTGTACCACTCGGCACCCCGCACTCCTTCATAAGTCATAAGGTGCGGATAGGTTCGTGCCCAGCCGCGTGGCACCAGACAGCCATGGAAGTATACCATCATTTCGGCCTGGGCGGCATCATCCAAAATATCAAGATAGTAATCGATCATATACTGCTTTTCGCTGAGAAAGAAATCAATCTTTACCCCGGCAAATCCCAGGCTTTTAAGCCAGGCAAACTCCTTCATCCTGCTTTCGTGGGTTTTCATCCGATCGACCGGAGTTGCCGTAATCCACTTAAACATGCCTGAATTATACCAAATAAGAGGTTTCACACCTTTCGACAGGGCATACCTGGCAGCATCTTCAACATTACCACCATTGCCCATAGCATCCCATTCCCAATCGAACAAAGTATAAGGCCAGTTCATGGCGGCAGCTAAATCGGTAAAACTACACACTGTTTTAAAGTCGCGGGTACCGTGGTTGTCCGACCAATAATTCCAGGATACCAAACCCGGCTTTATCCAATCCATTTTTGTTAAAACTGAAGGGCTGGAAACATCATCAACCAATGTTGATGCTACAACATCTGCCAGGCTTCCCATAATAATTACACGCCAGGGTGATTTCCACGGAAGGCTTATGGCGGGCAGGGCCTCTCCTTCTCCTTCTTCGGGATGTGGAAGGGTGACTTTGTAGGCTGAGCTTTTTGTGTGGTTGCTCAGTTTTGTTGCACCATAGTTCCGGTCCAGATCGGCTTCGTGGATAAGGTACCAGCAAGAACTGTCTGCAGCTTGGAAGAGTGCAGGATAACACCAATTTCCCTGAATATTCGCATCATTCATTTTGCGGTAAAGCCCTTCGTTTGAAAGATCGAATTTTTGGAGCCATCGTTCAGTGCCCTCCGGAATAACATAGGCTGTATGCTCATCACGTATTGTGAAGGATCCTCCCTTTTCGGGGAATTCATAACAAAAGGTCACTCCATCGTTATACGCCCTGACGATGAGATTCAATCTGGCTTTACCAGGATTTTCGAAGGAAAACACTACCTCATTGGCCAGGTTGGAACAATGAGATCGCTTACCATGCAAAGCTGTATATTGTTCATTTATAAGGCGGGTTTTACCTGTTTTCAGCAATTTTAGTTCTTTCGAAAAGTCCTGATCGCTGCGCGAAAGTCCAAGCCATATTTCAGGTATGGGTTCGTGGATTTTTCCCTTATGGTTATATTTTATTTTTAAATACCATTCGCCGATATCTGCGCTTTGTTGATTGCAAAGTGCAATGCTGATTTTTTGATTGGGTGAAAAAACTTCAACCTGCTGCGATAGGGCATGAATTGTTCCAAGAACAATAAGACCTGAGATAACGATCCTCTTCATATTATAGGCAATATGTTTTTATTTTACTGTCAGACGATACCCTTTTTATAGTATGCAGTAACTCACCTAAGGATACATTTCCTGATAGGATGATTTTCATTCTATCACGACCTTGCTGGTCGAAATATGCCCGTTCAGGTCAACAACCTGAATGAGATATACCCCTTTTTGATAAGCGGAAATATCAACCGTAATGGCTTCTGTGTTTTCAGGATTCCTGTAAACCACCACTCCCTGGCTGTTAAGGATCGTAACAGCGCCGTGGACGGATGGCCCTGTGATATAGATGTAACCGGATGCGGGATTAGGATAGATTAACAAACTACCGTTTTGGGGTGAATCGATGGCCGTGAATCCAGACCTATTGGTAATATTGAAATTATCTATTACCGTCAGGCTGTTGCCGTTTATACCTTTTATCGTGCCCGGCTGATAGGAAAGCGTTACGATTTGTCCTTTGCTGATAGGTTCATTCAATGAAAAAGTGATTTTTGCCGAGTCAGTCCCTGTCTCGGTAAGGCTGATGATTTCAACCGGTTGGCCATCAACACTTATTGTGAATGCCTCTTGATTGGACAAAACATTTTGAAGCAGTGTTCCGAAAACGGCAGTGATCTTTGTTCCGGTGGTGTTTACCTCTGCTTTTACCAATGCAGGCCAGTTATTGCTGACAGCCATAACAGGAGAGTTTCCGCATGCAAAACCATTAGCCGGCATTAAAGTTCCCTTTGTATATTGAAGGGTGGGTTTGCTGCCTTTGAGAATGGGTGAGGCTAAGGTAAAAACAGCCAGGGTTGAATCATTCTCTTTGTAATCCAACCCACTGATGACGGCCGGCTGTCCGTCGACAGTGACAGCAAAGGAGGATAGATTTTCAACCAGGTTCAGCAAACGGGCATTGAACCTGGCTTCAATGTTCTGCCCGTCGTTGGTTACTTCAGCGCTTATCAATCCTGTTGTCAGGTTCTCTAAAGTTTCCGGACCGAATGCAACAGCTTTTCCTCCGTCAGATGAACGCAGGCTGCCGGGGAAATAGGAAACGGCCAGGTAATCGTTCGGTGTAACCGGACTTTGAAGCATGATTTCAACAATGCTGTCATTTTCGTTGTCCGTTTCAATGGACTGAATCCGGACAGGATTGTCTGAGAAAAACTTAAAATCGCCTCCGGAAATGGATTCGTTTTGAACCGGTTTATCAAAAGATATATACAATGAAGTGTCGTTTAACAACCTTGCTTCAAGGAATACAGGACCTTTGAGAGCTGCATCAGCCTCGGACAAAACAAATATGGAGTCTTCGTTTGCCTGTATGCAAGGTATGGTGAAAACCTTAATGGTATCGCCGAATTGAACTTCCACGTTGTAATTCCCATAATATCCGTTGAAGAGGACAGGATCACTGCCCGATCCGACAGTGTCAAAACGGGTCGTCCATATGTTATGCG
Organism: Bacteroidales bacterium; assembly: GCA_016934055.1. Taxonomy (GTDB): domain Bacteria; phylum Bacteroidota; class Bacteroidia; order Bacteroidales; family UBA10428; genus UBA5072. Next base: position 14,425 of record JAFGTR010000075.1, read on the forward strand.
TGTAATGCATCAGGGAGTCTGCAGCGAGCTTGGGTTTATGATTGGCCTCAAACAGTCCTGTCCCTTCCCTCCAGACTCCTCTGTCACTGAGTGCCCAGTTAACTATGCCGTTGACGGCCGGGTGGGAGAAAGCGATCTTCAGCACTTTTACTATATCGGCTGCCTGGTCTTCCTGGCCCAGGGGTCCGTTGTCGAATTCGGTGAATTTTATAGGCAGGCCTGCCTCAGCAACGATATTGATCTGGGTGACGAATTCCGTTACATTGGGCCGCATTCCTTCCCAGAAGTGCGCCTGCATACCAACACCGGTAACCGGAATACCCATGGATCTCATGTTGAGGATCATATCGCGGTATTTTTTAGCATCGCCCCACACATATTCAACATTGTAATCGTTGATGAACAGGTTGGCATCGGGATCGGCCGAACGCGCCCATTTGAAGCAGTTCCAGTTAATGGAATCACCCACCCGTGAAGCCAGGTAAGTGGCATGCAAGGGTTCATTCATGACATCATATTCTTTCACGATGCCTTTATAACGTGTAACTTCACGAATTACACGCATCTTGCAGGTGTCTGTTATGGCCTGTGCAGTAGGCAGGTCCTTAACCCAGCGCGGAGTAGCATGATCGTCTTCATAGTTATAGCCTCCCCAGAGCAGCGTGTGTGCCCTGAGTTCCCAGCCTATGCTCCTGGTCCAGTTTACAGCATTGTCAAATGCCTGGTAATTCGGGGCGGTATGCTGCGGCTGAATACCACTCCACTTGAATGAATTTCCAGAAACACCATAGTTGAAATATTTCTGCATGGCGGCTTTCATCCACTGCTCTTCGGTCGGATACCGCGAAGCATGCTGATCAAAGAAGTCCTGATCGCTTACATAAGTGTTGCCGTCATTTGTTGTCAGTGCTCCGCCTCCGCAGTTGATTCGGGTTATCCAGTCGCCTTCGGTTGTCTCAATTACCATTCCTTTGATTGCGGCGTTGTCGACACTGGTTATGCATTCAATATTGACAAGCGTGTCTTTCGAAGTGAAATAGACGGCGGTATCCACGGCAATATTTCTTCCACCGGCTTCGGCAAAAATGTCATAACGGGTCAGGAACTTCTTCCCTTCAACGTAAACATCAAATAATCTCATGTTTGGACTTGAATGGTAGATCTCCGCCAGTTTAAAGGTGAGTTTGTAATTTTTGTCTTTCTGAACCGGAATGGCATAGGTCAGAAGAGACATCCACCGTTCGCTCTGGTAGATCTCCGCATCTGAATCAGCCTGGATGGATGCAGTGGTGGTATATACATTCCCATAGTTCACGGCTTCTTCGTATAGGTCGAAAGCGATACCAAAGGGAAATTCATGCTTGGCCATCCGCACAGAGACTTTGCCGGTAAATGGCTGGCCATTCTTGTCCAATATTTTAAGGCCGAATGTGCCTTTTCTTAACGTGTCAATACGTTCCTGCGCATTGGCATACCATTGATCCAATGATTGCGCATTTAAAAAAAATGAAAAACCTGCCAGAACCATGATCAGGCTGATCTTACGGAATGAATGCTTTACCGGTGAATTCATGATTTTATTTAAATTATTGGTTACTGATTTTTATTGGTTGCAGAAACAGATTATAATGCAGGTTTCCGGATACAAATTTAGCTTTCGGCTTTGCTGTGCTTTTATGAATGGCATTAATCGAATTGTTGAATGTCAGATGGAATCTTGCAGATTCATTTAAATAACAAAGAAGCAAAGTTGTACAAATTGTTTCTCCATACCGGCCAGGTATGTCCACCCGGATATTCGCTGTAGGTGTAATTAATTTTCAGTTCATCGAATTTCGAAAGCATGAGCTGACAATTGTTATAAGCAATATCTTCCTTACCTCCCATGGCAATCCAGAATTGTTTCAGGTTGCTGTTGATCAGACCGGCATTGTTTTTCATAAACTCATATTGTTTGCTTGCAAGATCGCTTTGCATGGGTTGTATCCAGCCCGAGCTGAAAACCCCCAGGTAAGAGAATAGCCGGGTATTATTTACACCGGCATACAGGGTCTGAAGTCCTCCCATCGATAATCCCGCCAGGGCACGGTATTTCGCTTCGGTTTTCACGCGATAGTTTTTCTCCACAAAGGGTATTACACATTGTTTGAGCTCAGCTTCAAAAGCTTTTAAAACATCTTCGCCAAAGGCAGGTGAAGGCATATTACCGTCCACCATAACAACGATCATGGGCACCGCCTTTTTCTCCGCAATGAGATTATCCAGTATCAGGTCGGTTTTTCCCTGATTTGCCCAGCCACGCTCGTCCTCACCGCCGCCATGAAGGATGTAAAGCACAGGATACGCTGTATGGCTGCTGTCATCATAACCCGGAGGAGTATACATATAAAACCGGCGCCAGGTGTTTGTTACATCAGAATAATAGCGTTTTATTCTGGTGTCTCCATGGGGAACATTTCTGACTTCATAATATCCGTCGCCTTTGAAAGGTACCTCGATACCGCTGGCCATGCGGCCCATGCCGTAAAAAGTCTCGCTGGCAGGATCGGCTACTGCAACACCGTCGATGATTAATGAATAGTAATGAAATCCTTCACTCAATGAATCGGTTGTAATTTCCCAGATGCCCTCATGATCTTTCACCATATCGTATTTCTTCACAAGGTCGAGTTGTATTTTTTGGGCTTCGGGGGCTTTAATGCGGAATACCGCACGGCCATCGGGTAAAATCTGCGGGTATTTTGCTGATCTTACATTCGATACGGCCGGTCTGCCTGCATTGCTTATTTTTTCGAAGATTGTCGTATCAACCGGTTTAAACAACAACTGTGAAAACATATACAGGCTGTTCTTCCACACGTTGAAATCGTGATATCCATGATCAACAAAGTAAACATGGGGTACCTTCATCCTATTCAGGTAATCGTGAGTACGTTGACTAAAGGGTATCAGTCCGTCTTTATCACCGCATGAAATCCAGAGTAGTTTCAGTTTTTTCCTTGCCTCCTCAGGGGCTGTTACAAGCTCTTCAGGTTTCTTTGTGTTGGGTGCCGATGAAAAGCCTCCTACCCAGGCAAACTGATCAAGGTTTCCTAAACCGAAATTCAGCGATTGACCGCCCCCCATTGATAACCCTGCAATGGCACGGTGTTCACTATCTTCGATCACCGGGTATTTTCTCCCGATAAAAGGGATCAGATCATCCAGCAGATCTTTTTCAAAGGTGGCAAATGCCTCAACCTTCTCCTTATCGAAAATATTTCCCTCCGCCCGGTCATTTTTCATGGCACGTCCGTTTGGCAAAACCACAATCATGGGCTCAACTTTATTCTCAGCATACAGGTTATCGAGGATCACCTGAGGCTGACCTCCGTTAAGCCATTCTTTTTCATCGCCACCAATGCCATGCAACAAATAGAATACAGGATACTTTTTATCGTTTGAAAAACCCGGAGGCGTATAAACAATTGCTTTTCGGTTTGTTCCAACTGTTTTTGAATAATAGGAAACCGTATCAATCTTTCCTTGAGGAATGCCGGTACGCATCATATCAAAGCCCAATGATGCAGGTGCTGGTATTTGCTGTGCTTTAACAGTAAGGCCAAATATAAATGACAGGAAAACAAAACCTAATAGAACTCTCATCATGGATTATTGATTTATGTGTTATCTGAATTCCTTTATTAGCGGAGGTTAAAACTTGACTTGCTCATATAACCCTTAACCAGTCAGAATCAATATGCCCGCCATTTTCTTTTGTGGCGTAACAAAAGAGGCAGAATTTGTTTTTGATGAAAACGCTAAGGTTGAATCGCATTGTTAAGTTATTGCCCTGTACCAGGGATACCCTGAAAGGGTGGGAGGGTGTATAAAAAGTAAATAACCCTGGCAGGGTGTCAATACCCTGCCAGGGAGTATTTTAGTTAACTCTGACTTTAACTTTGTGTTCGAAAGTTTCTCCTCTGACCTGTATGATGTATAGGCCTGAGGCATATCTGGCTCTGTCAGAAACATCGATTCCGATACTGAATATACCTTCGTCAGCCTGGAAGATCAAAGGCATTTCAACAAGCTGGCCGCTGACAGTATAAATCCTGACCTCGATTCTCTGTGGCAGTGAGCAATCGCCCTGCACGGTTAATAGGTTACGCACCGGGTTCGGATAGGCTGTCAGATTTTGGATGCCGGTATAAACATCAGGGATATTATTGACATATTCCTGTGTAATGAAGTTGAAGACTTCAGACCAGGGGCCGGTCTCACCATTCCGAGTGCCTGCAATGCGCCAGAAATACTGGTATTCGTATTTAAGGTCACCCAGCATATAACCGGCGTTCGCTATGTTCTCGATGGTAAGCCATGGATTTTCGAAGGTATACACGGTATCGACCTGCAGTGTATAGGCAGTGGCTGCCGTGAGGCTGTTCCATGTCAGTGCTGCAGGAACCGCCACTTCGGAGGCATCATTGTAAGGAGAAACAAGCGTAGGCGCTTTCAGTGCGATCACACCGGGGACGTCACTGAAATATTCAATACCGGCCGGTGTGGCAATCCATACATTGCCTTTCATATCAGAGGTGATATGGTTGATGATGTTACTGATAAGGCCTTCGCTCTCCGTATAGTTATAGACTTCAGCGCCTTTTACCACTGACAATCCTGCAGTTGTTCCAAGCCATACATTGTCATTGTCGTCGATATGAACGGCAATCACGTTGGTATCGACAAGTCCCGAATCAAGTGCAAATTTACCCCAGCCTTCCTTGGCCATGTTAGTGGTGTGCCTGTTGGCGCCAAAGGAGGTTGCTACCCACTGAAGGTCACCTTTGACGGCGATGGCCCGGATGTCATTCGCGGTGATCTGCGACCAGGGCAGGCCGAAGCCGGATGCCCCGGTGAAGCCATCCACGTCGTCATAGCTGACCCGTGCGATACCTCTTCCTGCAGTGGCAATGTAAGCCTGTTCATCAGGGGGATAGGATTGAATATCGGTGATCTCGCAATCCTTCACATCAAAGTCAATGATGTCAACATCGGTGAGGGTGAAAAGGGTATCCCATTTCGCGCCCCTGAAGATGGTAATGGCCGTGTCGGTGGCGATCCAGCGGTTATGCCGGGCATCCACGGCAACATTCGATATGGTATCGCGTAGCAGGCCCGAGTTCCCTCTGTGATAGGTGGTGGCTGAAGTGATGCCGTCGACGTTATAGGAAGTCACGGTAAGGCCGCTGTCGGTGGCCATCCACAGCTCGGTGCCGTAAGCGGTGCGTTCGTACTCGATATCCTTGATGTTGCTGTTGAGCAAAATGACATCGCCGTTTGCCAGGGTGTCATGCTTATGATAAACAGCCCAGGTGGAATCAGCAAAACGAGCCAGTCCCTTGTCGGTTCCGATCCACTTCACGTTGGATGAATCCACGTAAATGGTATGCACCATATTGCTGGGCAGGTCGGTGCCGGATGAATCGATAACGGAAGAAACATTCACTATGCCGTCTTCCACCAGCACCAGTTCGATGCCGTTGCCGGTTCCCAGGTTACGGGAATATTTTTTATCGGTGGCATTGTTCCAGTGTTCATGCGTGCCCAGGCTGCCCAGCACCGTGCCGTCGGCTTCGGGGTCATACTGGATGCCGACCGGCCAGTTGGCGGGCTCAGCGGCCTGGTGCAGGTAGTCGTCGGTTCCTTCGAAGCGGGGGAAGGGTCCTTTGTTATCTGTTGCAGGGAGCCCTTCCGTGGGATGGGCATCGTCGAATTCATGGTAGAGGAAGTCATAGCCGACCGATTCAAGGGCAACCTGGTCCTGGGAGAGGAATAAAGAGTTAGGCCAGTCGTTGTTAAAGGGCGTCATGCGCCATTTCACGGGCGGGTGCCCCCAGTTGGTCGATCCCCATATGCCGTCAACCAGGTGGAGAACGGTTTTGTCTCCCAGGTCTTTATGTCCCATGATATCCACGAAACAGCGGTAAATGCCGTATTGCCCGTTCACGGATTCACCGGTGGCATCGGGACTGGGCAGGGAATAATGCAGGTGCCATGCCCCGGAAGTGTATTCCCCGATAGAACCAAAGTGGTTCTTGGTGCTCAGGGAAATACCGGCGCGGTGGTGTTTTTTAAACACCGGGATATTGATCAAATAGGCTGCATCCAGAAAGGCCTGGGGTAAAGGATCGTCAAAACGGTTGGCACTGTTGTCGCTGGAATGGAGCACGTTGGTTGCTGATTTTGCAGCTGCCGTGCGCCCTGATCCGGAGCCCCAGTAAGTAACATCCGGGAATGCAGCATTGAGCTTGTTATAGGTTGCATTATTCATGTCACAGTTGGGGTCGCCGATGCTGATATCGGTCTGGGCAACGCCCACCACGTTCACCAGTTGATCGAGCAGGGCATAGCAGATCTGGGGTGAGGTGTTGATGTTTTTGTCCTGGGGGAAATTATTGATCCCGTTCAGGTTGATCTTGATGGCAATCTTCTCGCCGTCCTGGTAGCCCACATCGCCATTGCCGTGATTCTGGTTATAATATTTGAATATTTTGTCCCAGGCAGCGGCATCGGTAGCGGCGCCGGTCATTTGCTGCAGGCCGTCGGAAAGCATTTCATTGACGACCGCCTGGTTGGTGTTGGCATCGGAGTACCAGTAATCGCCCGTGACATTGGCGCAGTTCTCATCGGTGGCATCGGCATCATGCACCCATACCACGCGTCCCGGGTAGATTCCTTTGGCAACGCCAATGGGTTCATTGACAGCCTGAGGACCCTGCAGATCAGCAGCATTGGCAATGATGACATTGTCGGTGTCAACAAGAGCCATCGCTCCGGCTAATAATCCAAGCACAACGAAAACGGCGGCCAGAAGGTATTTTGATTGATACAGACGTTCACGGGCTTTGCGGAAAAACAATGTAAAACCTGTAATCCCTATGATGTAGGCAACAAACGACGATGCCAAAGGCATGGCTGCTTTCATACAGGGATAATTAACACGACTGGGTTTTGGAATTACTCTTACCAGGAACCAGATAAGGGAACCCATACCCATGAAAATAAAAAGAGCGGATGAAATCACACGTGATTTTTCTTTAACTGCTTTGCGATAAGACTTATGATAAAAATTAAAAAGTCTTTTTCTCCAAACTTCCTTCTTTTGATTCATTTTGTTGAAATTAAACTGTTAAGTAATTTTTTTTATTATTAAAGACTAAAAGAAAACATCCAACTGTTTGTTGGTATAATATATTTTATAAAATTAATACTTTCTGATAATAACAAACCTGATTTTTTAACACATTGCTAAATTAGTCGATTATTGGTGTAAATGTCTCAAATTTTACTCCCCGGTCACGCACGACCAAAGTATCAGTAAAAGTGTGTGTGGTCGTTCCAAAATCGATGGCATAATTCAGATGCAGAACATCACGTTTTTTATCCCCCCACATATCACCATCTTCAACAAATTTGCCGGATCCTGTCAGGGTATAAGAAGCTGTATCGGGACTTGAACAAGTACAATTGTTATTACCGTCAAAGCTGACCATAACTATAAAAGGAAGATCAGTACTGCCATTATCAGCTTTGGTTTCCATTGCGATAGAGACTTCATTCCTTGATCTGGTCAAAGCGGTGCATACCATATCCTGTTCCACATAATCTTCATGATAAACGTATATGGCATCGAGTGCTGTATTTCCATTATTGCCTTTAACCACATCAGTACCCCTTCTCAGGTAGTTGGCATGCCAGGGATTAATGTACTTAACCGCATATAATATATAATCTTTAGGTACCGTTGTCCAGTCTGAAGTCACACGGGGATCCGGATCCTCAACTTCGGTTGAGCCGTTGAGTATCGAATCGGCGTTGGTTACCGAAACCATACGTAGTGGAATAATAAAAATATTTTCCAAAGCCCGGGGATCAGCGAAAAAAGCATCGGTTAACTGTACTTCAATACCCCCCATCATTTCTCCTGAGGGAATAACAATCTGCATACCGGCAGGAAGACTATAATAGTTATCGGGCATGGCCACAGCTGTTGTCGTATCTAAAGCAACGCTCGCACATCTGAGATTGTTGCAAAGTGAGTTATCAACGACCACATCAATGGTAATGTTATTTATATTCTCATATACACCACCTGTTGTAGCCATGATAAGACATTTATGTTCGTTGTCAAGCGAGTTGTCAAATACATAGTCTTTCCCAAGTACAAGTGTCCTCACCGGTGCCTGATAGGGAAAATATACTGTTGTATATTCAAAATCAGGGAAGTCCCAGTCTTTATTTTCGCATGCTGTAAGAACTGTGAGTACGATCAGTAAAATATAATTTAACTTTTTCATCTTTTTATTTTTTTGTTTCGAAGTAAGCATTACCACCCGTTGTTTTGTACCATGCCTGTTTTTAACACTTCATTATACGGAAGCGGGGGATAAACCATATAATCCTCGTACAACCTCTTTTCTACAGTTGACACAACAAAATTACCATCTGTAATTCTAACACCCATAGCCGGTTCGGTAAGATCTTTCTTCCATCTTCGCAGGTCCCAGAAACGGAAACCTTCGAAACACAATTCCAGCCGCCTTTCGTTTTGTATTAAGGCCCTCATATCCTCTTTACTGCTGATGGATGCCAGATAACTGTCGGGTTGTGTAATTCCTGCTCTGCTTCTTATGGCTGCAATCACATCACGGGCTGAATAAGCATGAGGCCCCTTTCCGTCAGGTCCCCATGCTTCATTGGCCGCTTCAGCATAGGCCAGAAATATTTCAGTATACCTGATATGAACAGGATAGTGTTTTTTACCCAGCATTACAGTCGGATCTACGTTAACATCTTCTCTCAGTAATTTTCGCAAATAATAGCCTGTTCTTGTTGATGTTTTGAGATAGTCAACAGCATCGTCGCCACCGTTTGTACTTGTGTTAATGACTTTTCCAGCCATTGTGCTTCCGTTCACAACGATAGTGTTGGCTAATCTCGGATCACGATTATTGTATGGATTTGCCGGATCATAACCGCTGTTTGCCGCATCGGTTATAGGATATCCGTTTTCCATAGGAAATGCATCCACCAGGTTTTGCGTAGGGTTAATCCGTCCTCTGCCATAGAGTGAAGGCGGAAAATTATCCTGCTCAAGATTGTATCCTGTGTAAATACTTCCCCTCCACATCATTTCACCCTGATCTCTGCCGCGGGTTAGGTTTATGGCATCTACGTTAGTGCTCTTAAAAAACAACGCTCCCTTCGGGTCTAATGAAGATACGCCTCCGTTCAGATCAATAACCTCTGCAGCATAATTTGCCGCATCTTCCCATGTTGTGGAAGTTCCTTCACTAAAGGCAGGACTTGCTGCGAGGAGGGCAGCTTTTGCTCTGACAGCTTTGGCTATACGACCTGAGATCCGCTGCATGTTAACATCGCCAAAAACCCTGTTATATTCTTCCACTGAAAAGCTGTTGTATTTAGCTGGCAGATCAAAAACAGTATCGGCATCAGCGTAATCCAAAGGCAGGTAGTTCTCAGCTTCAGCAAGGTCACTGTATATCTGCAGCATACATTCTTCAAAGGTGTTTCGCGGCTTACGAAAATCAGAGCCATCCTCAAGAACTTCATTGATTATGGGAACACCAAGCAATTCGCCACCAGGGCTATAACCGCCATGAGTCTGGAGAAGGTTAAGCATAAAAAGTGCCCTGAGTGCATAGGCCTCTCCTTTATGCCTGTAATTAAAAAGTATCCGGGCCGTATCACTTCTGTATGACCAGTTTACTTCGTCGGTTTCTGCAAGGAACCTGTTCAGGTACATAATGGCCGTGTATGAGTTTTCCCATTGATCTACAGGATTATTAATTGAGGACCACTGGCCTGTTGCCATGTTGAGATAACCGCTGAATTTATCATTGGTAACGGCATCATCGGTTGCTGCATCATTAAATGAGTAACTGCCGGTCGGGATTCTCGTGTAGGCATTCATAAGTATGCCTTCTGCAAAAACAGGATCATCATAAATGTCTTCCAGGATTCGATGGTTGTCGTCGGCCGGCTCAATGAGGTCTTCACAACCGGAAAATACCACCACGACAGTCAGAAGTAATAATAAATATTTCATATCTGTTTGTTTTTATTTTTTAAAAACTGATCCTGATGCCAAGATTATAATACCTGAATCGGGGGGCATCCGCAATATTCAGGTCCATAATATCTTTATTCTTTGAAAAAGTGAACAGGTTTGATCCCATAGCATAAACATCGAGCGCCCTGACAAAAGTTTTGCTCAGAATGCCAGACGGCAGATTGTATGTGATCTGTACTTTACTCAGGTTAAACCTGTTACTTTTATACATCCAGAAATCAGAATAACGGAAATTGTTGCTGTTCTGCTGTGAACTTAAGCGCGGAAACGTTGCCGTATTCCTGGTAGCTTCTGTCCATCTGTCAAGTACAACTTCGGAATACTTGTTGTCTCCGTCTACCCAGTAATAATCGCTGGTTTTCATACCGTTTCCCCCGGTTGAACCTGTGCCCAGCATAAAAATTGTAATGTTTTTATAGGTTGCTGAGAGATTCAGGCCGTAATGAAAAGGGTCTATCCACCGGCCAATTTCCACTTCATCTCTTTCGTCGATAATATTATCGCCATTCTGATCGGTATATTTGATATCGCCCGGCTGCACTTCACCGAAGGCTTGTTTGGGGTGACTGGTTATTTCGGTTTCGTCCATGAAAAATCCGTCGCTTACGAGTCCGAATATAGCATCTACAGGCCTGCCGGTCCGGTTTTGATAGTCATCTGTATACAATTCATCCCGTTTAATAGCTTTTGAACTGGCATAGGTGGCGTTAATGCCCAGATTAAGGTCTATTTCACCGGCTTTTTTGTTGATATTCAGCATAACATCAACGCCTGTGTATTGATTGCTGTTATAATTGGTATATGGCACTAATGTGCTGAAATAGTTAGGATACTGTGAAAATCTTTGCGTTGGAAGTCCGTCCATCCGTAAAAGGAAAAATGTCGTCTGGAGGCAGATCAGTCTTTTAAAGAAGGCGCCCTCGATACCCACATTGAATTCCTTTCTTTTAACAAATGAAAGATCAGGATTCGCGCCCTGCATTGAGGTTGCTGCCTGATTGCTGTATGCCGCATCATACCATGAAAACCAGCCCTGCGACGTATAAATGTTTTCGTACAGATAATAATCCTGAATATCAAGGTCAGTGTTAACGATACCAGCCGAAGCATTAAGTTTCAGGTGGTCAACCGACGAAGCACCGGCCAGGAAATCTTCTGAGCTCATGAGCCAGCCCAGCGAGATGGTGGGTGAAAAGGCTGACCTGTTGCCCTCCGGTAATTTGGTTGAATTGACCAGGGCCCCGCTGAAGTCAACCCAGTACCTGTGGTCATAGTTGTATCCCAGTTGCAGTCCTAAATTGGTGTTTGTTGAGGGCTGGTATACCCTGCTTCTTGTGATAGAAGTACCGGAAGCCAGCAATATGGCCGATAGGTTATGAATCTCGTTCAATGACCTCAGATAATTGAACTGCATTGAGAATCCCAGGTTTCGTGTCTGTGCCGTTCCGGCAATATTCTGTGTGCCGGGACGGGCATCGTTCCCGTATTTTTCTATCCCGGTAATAATCTCAGAATCAGATATTGAATCCCAGGTGGGCGTATACACGGAATATTCATTGTTGATAGACTGGTTATAGGAATTATAATAATCTGCGTTAAACCTTGTGTGGAATGACAATCCTTTCAATAATCGGTTAAGGTCAATATTTATGCCGTTGGTTACCTGCAGCACACGGCTGATATACCTGTTGTATCCGCCAACATACAAATCGGCAACCGGATTTGTCATGTTCTCCTGTGTGCCACCCAATATATATTGCCCGTCAATAATATTCTTACTGTTCTCTGCCAGCAGCAAAGCATCAACGGAGTCCGGGGCTATCATATCAATGGGTATCAGCGGAGCATATTTATTGGGCAAAAGTGTGGCAGCGCTGTTCCAGTAATCAACCAGTCCGCGGCGACTGTTGCTTAACACGGCCGAAACATCTATTGTGCTTGATATAAAATCATTGATGTTCAGGTCAACGTTACCTCTGACGTTGAACCTGTTATCGCCTTCATTTTTGCCTTCGCCGATATTCAATAGGGTAGAATTATTAGTCCAGCCGAGGTTTGAATAAAATCTGGCATCTTTGTTACCTCCCGAGAATTCAGCACTGACATCATTGTTATACACATATTTATTAAGGTATTCGGTAGTGTAATAGTCTATGTCAGGGTACCTGAAACGGTTTCCGTTTCTGTAATTATTTATTGTCTTGTCATCATAAAGCGGTTGTAAACCATCGTTATTGCGCGCCTCGTTATAAAGGGTCATGTATTCGGCTGAGCCAAGGTATTCAGGAAATAATTTTGGCGTTGCAAGGCCTGTACTGGCTCTTACACTTACTTTTCTGTTGTTTGCTTCCCCTCTTTTTGTGGTGATCAATATAACCCCTTTTGCTGCATGGCTGCCGTAAAGAGCCACAGCGTTAACGCCCTTGAGAATGGTGATCTGTTCAACCTCATCGAGCCTGATGTCACCGAAATTACGGGGTATGCCGTCGATCATGACAAGGGCATCTTCCATTCCCCAGATGTTATCAGACCATAACAGTCCTCCAACCCTGCCGGTCATTCCGTCAGTGACTGAAAAACTATAATCTTCGTTAATGTATTCACCGGGATTGAGTATACTGATAGCACCCGGTAGATCTCTTTTTTCAACCTTTGTATAGGCGATATTTACCATCTGGCCTATACTGTCACGCTCGAGAATAATTTTTTCAAGCCCGGCTTCAGCTATCAGTTCCCGGGATATGAATCCGTCTGCGCTGACAAACAAAGTAGAATTCACAGGTACTGTAATAGTGAATCTTCCAAATAAATCAGTGTATCGTATGACATTGCTCCCGTCTCCAAAAATAACGGCATTGGCTACCGGATTATCCTCATGGTCTGTTACCATGGATTCCAGTGTGATTTCATCGGCGTCCTGCCCCCATAATTCCGCCGGGAAAAAGGAGATCATCGCGCAAAGAAGTACTGATAATTTGATATATTTCATCTGCTTAAGATTTTGTTTTTTTGACCATTTTTACCATCCCGGGTTTTGCCCGAATTCGGGATAAATGTTCACCTGTTCCTGCGGTAAAGGCAACCAGTAATGTTTATCTTCCACCACGCGTGTTACAACGACTCTTTCCTTCATATTTATTGGTTTGCCGTCAGTGCCCCGTTCGAAATCAATGGCCGTTTTTTCCCTGTATTTTTTCTGTCCTGTAATCATCCACCTGCGCAGATCACAAAAGCGGATATTGGCTTCACACATGAGCTCAACTGCCCTTTCCCTTATGAGCTCGCTCATAAAAGCTTCCTGTGAAGCAAGATACCTTGTGTCAACACCAGGCACATTGGCCCTGGCCCTGACGACATTCACGGCATCTTCTGCTGTTAAAACATAATCTCCGTTTCCGGGGTGACTGCTTTGAGGCGTTCCGTAGCCGTATAACACAGCTTCTGCATACATATAATATACATCAGCCAGTCTCAAATAACCCGGTAACATTAATTTATTGGGGACATTATCCACGTTATTGCCTTCATTAGGATAAAACTTTTTCATCATGTAACCGGTTCGGCTGCCGCTCAGATCATCACGGTAGTTGCCGCCGTTATACAGATTGGCATAGCGTCTTTCGTCATCAGCAGAGGTTCCTCCCTGGATCATTTTCACACCGTCGTAGACAATACTCTCATAAAAGCGCGGATCACGGCCTGTCCACGGATCTGCAGGGTCATAACCCGAGCCTTCTGCATCGATTGGTAATCCGTTGGCCATACCAAAGTTTTTGACATAGCTGTGTGTTGGTGAAACCATATTACCATCACCGCCCAGTACCTGCGGGTGATGTAAAGATGTCGTTACATCATAATATATGTTATTATAGTAATATCGGGGAGTCATAAGTGATTCCGGGTAGCCGGGAATATCGCCGTTCAGGGTGTAGAAATTTTCATGATACCTGTCCCATTCTGTCAGCTGGTAAAATGCTTCTCCGGTATGTGACAGATACAGGCAGTTGTAAAATGCTTCAGCCGCCTGTTTGCACAATTCGGCGTCATATGATGCATTACCGGTCGACACTTTGTTCATTAAAGGGCTTGCCGCATACAACAGGTTCTTGCCCAGGTAGGCATAAGCTGTTGATTTGGTTACGCGCTGGTCGTTATCGCCCAGTGTTTCCTGCCCAACCACTGTGTTGTCCCAGTTAGACGGCAGCAATGCTGCTGCTTCCTCCAGGTCTTTGGCCGCCAGCAGGGCTGTTTCCCGGTATGTCAGACGCGGAAGATTCAGTTGTTCTGAGCCAAGTACCTCATCGATATAGGGAAGACCTCCCCAGTAACTTATCAGCTGGAAATGGAAAAAACCACGGAAGAACAGAAGCTGTCCTTTAATGATATCCTTTTCCTCCTGTGTTCCGATAAGCTCATCAATATTGGCCAGGCCGACATTGGCTTTGCGTATGCCATACCAGGCCAGAGGCCATAAGCCTTTCTGTGTCCATTCACTGGTTTCAGTAACCGCCCCGTTGCTGGCCATAAAATAGCTCTGGTTCCATCCCCATGCCGTGGTATACCAATACCAGTAATCGCCGTTGTCAAAATGAACATTTAATCTCCAGTCAACGGTTGTGGCCAGAATTTCATCCGCGATATTCCAGTCAGCCACATAGACCGACCTGGTATAATCAGGTATACAATGGTACATCTCTTCCGTAAAGCCCTGGAAGCTTTTGAAAGTGCCAAAGATCTCCTGTTCGGAAAGGATTGCTTCAGGCGATTTGTCAAGGTAGTCTTCGCATGATATCAATAGGAGTCCCAATGCAACGACTGACGCCTGTAATAAAATGAATATGTTATTATGCTTTGTCATGATACGGTGGTTTTTACAAAACAATATTGATTCCTAAGTTTATGCGCCGTACAGTAGGATATGCGCCTCCTCCGCCTGAGCCGCCAATATTTGATTCACGGTCATCGGGCATCCTGGTCCATAAAAGAAGATTATTACCGTTCAGGTATATTCGCAATGACTGTATGCCAATCCTGTTTATCAGGCCCGACCCGAAGGTGTAAGCTATTTCTGCATTCTTCATACGCAGATAAGATCCGTCGTAGGCATAAAAATTCCCGTACCGGTCGAATTTATTGACATACCTTGGCACAAACGATTCTGCATCGGTATTGTCTTTTGTCCAGTATTCCCCCTGTTCATAAACCACATTCGTTTGCTTGTTGAAATTGCCAAAACCCACATACCTGGTTACATTGCTTACCCCATAGAACTGCACAAAAATGCTGAATCCCTTGTATTCGCCACCAAGACTGCAGTTATAAGTGTTTTGGGGCCTTTCCGGGTAACCGTTGGGAGCTGAGTCATCACTGTCTATTATTCCGTCACCATTGAAATCCAGTATATTGTATTCTCCCGGCAGCTTAAGGTTATCATTTACCTCCCATGTTGTACTGCCATACACTTCGTCCCATGTGTTCATAAAATCACCAAGCAGTTGAGACCTGTACTGGCCGATCTGGTATCCCTGCTTTTTCTGGTACGCAGGCAATAATTCAGCATCATCGGCAAAAATGATCTCGTCTTTGGCATGGGTCATGGATAAATTGGCCCACAATCTCAATCCTTTTGAAAAACGATGATTCAGTTTTGTTTCGATCTCATATCCTTTAACCTTAACCTCGCCAAGGTTAGCTGATGGCGGAATCCCGCCTAAATAATCAACGACGGCTCTGTCCTCTCCCTTAATAAGGATTTCTTTACGGTAATCATTAAAAATGTCAACATTACCTTGAATCAATCCGTTCAGTAATGAATATTCAATTCCAAGATTCATCTTTTCTGCCGTTTCCCAATGTATTTCAGGGTTGCCAATGGCGCCTTCCTTATACCATGTATAGGGGCTGATGGAGTTCCACATACTGCCAAGATGGGATTCACCCCCGTATTCCCATGATGTGGTGTATAACCAGCGTAAATCAGGATTGTATTCATCCAGTGTTAACCTGTCGTTTCCGACAAGGCCATAAGATCCGCGAATCTTGAACCGGCTCAGCCAGGAAATGTCCTGCATGAATTTTTCATTGCTCAGCATCCATCCAAGCGCTGCAGAGGGGAAAAAATCAAACCGGTAGCCCGGGCCGAATTTCTCCGAGCCGTTGTAAGCCCCGTTAAACTCAACAAAATACTTTTCAGCAAAATTATAAGTCGTCCTGAAAACCCAGTCTTCGCGATAAAGCGGGAAAATGCTGCCTTTTGCCCGCTGGTCGCGACTGAAAAGGCCCATGAGCGTAAGGTTATGCCTGTTTATTGTTTTCTCGTAATTAACCTGAATCTGGTAGAACGTTTTTCTTATGGTTTCAGTGTCGATCATGCCATCGGTGCTGTCAGACCATTCCGGAACAATGTAATCATACTTGGCGGAGCCATATACCTGGTTCCAGGTTACATCTCCTTCAGGGGATACCCACTTCTCAATACCGGTGCCCCAGTTATGCCAGATGCCACCCCAGGATACAAAATTATTATCCAGTGAGAAAGTGCCTTTTGCACTAAGCCCTTTTAAAAGCATGCTCAGATCCTGTGTCAGCGTAAAGTCAGTGTTTATCACTGATGTTTTTACATTCCTTACCCCCTGGGTAGATACATTTTTTACAGAATTCTGCACGTCAACTTCATTGGCCGGCCAGAATCCCCATGTGCCATCACTGTATTGAACCGGGAAGGCATCCGGTGGGTTACCATAGGCGGCCTGCCATATGGTGTATTCGAACCCTGACCAGGTTTCTTTTTTCACGGCATGGGAACCGGAAAGATTGGTTGAGAGGGTTGTCGTTTTCGTTATGGCAAAGTCGAGGTTACTTCTGAAATTAAGCCTGTCGTATCCGTATCCCGGATCATATCCCTGACCGTTATCCCTGACGTTCATTAAATCCCCTTCATGCAGATAATCCATTGAAGCATAAAATTTAACAAATGATGACCCGCCGGAAATGCTGATGTTGTTATTGTATGACATGGCGTAATCCTTGAACGACTCTTCCTGCCAGTCGACATTTGGATATCTTTCAGCTTCTTCCAGGCTTGCCGGATGACGGTACTTGTCCAGCTCTGCAATCGGGGTATAAGCCTGAAAAATTTCCGGGCTTATGTTAACTTCCCGTTCTATGGCCATATTACGTACTCTCAGTGCATCATACGCGTCATATTTCCCGGGTATCTTAGAAGGTATTTTCATGGTCGCGTCGGATGACACCCTGATATTCACCTTGTTTTCAGAACCGCGCTTGGTGGTGATGAGAATAACCCCGTTTGCCCCTTTAACACCGAAAACAGCGGTAGCAGATGCATCTTTCAATACCGATATGCTTTCCACTGATTTCAGGTCAATCTGGTTCATGGACCGTTCAATACCATCTATCAGGATAAGCGGATTTCCAAAGTTCCATGTTCCCTGGCCCCTGATATAGATAACAGGATTTTCATCCCCGGGTTCGCCGGTACCCTGCATGGTAATCAAACCAGGGATATTCCCGGTAAGAGCTGCGCCTATATTGGACACCCCCCCCGCTTTTTCCAGCACTTCACCGGTTGTTTGCGATATGGCGCCCACTACACTCTCTTTCTTTTGTCTCCCATAACCAACAACGACAATTTCTTCCAACTGGATTTCAGATTCCTCCAAGACTACCGTGATATTATCCCGGCCGCCCACATCAATTTCCTGTGATTCCATTCCGACGAATGATATAACAAGGACCTGATTTCCTTCAGGAATACTAAGCGTGAATGCGCCGTTTACATCTGTCGTAGTCCCTATTGTATTGTCTCCTTTCAGGATTACTGTGGCCCCGATAACAGGCATTTGTTCTTCATCTAACACAAAGCCCTTTACGGTATGACCATTTTGTGCAAATACTGATGAACAGTAGAGCATTATAAACAAGAAAAGACATCCTGCCAGCCATGATTTCCTCTTTGTTCCAGATAAAAAGGATCCGGCCTGAACCACACTTTTCATCATTAATTTCATTAGAATTTAACTTTTAAATTAATAGTCAGAGTTTTGGTGATACTCATATAATCGGTTATTGATAAGATACAGGAAGATCAATTGACAGGAGTTTTACAGGTCAATTCTCCTGTCTGCCCTGACGGGCTTTCACAAATGATGGTCAGGTATCGTCTATTGCAGTCATCGTTTTCCAGGTTAAGGTTAATTTTTCCGGTTTTTTTGGTCAGGGTTGCTAAAGGTATTTATACAGTGAAAATCGGACTATAAAATTTCAGTCAATCACTTGGAAAATTGATGCGGTATATGTGTATTGGCCTTGGTACAGATCTAATACAATTTCGTCTGAACTTATATGAGTGCTTTTTTAAACCACGCAGTCCTGCCGGTCGGCAGGTAGGGGTGACCTGTTTTTAACAAAAAGGGCATATCTGCATTATTATCCCCCGCGTTTCGTTGTACAGCGGGACTTATGGAATAAAAATGAATGGCTATGTCATTGCTACAAACAGTTAGCACTTACGGTGCCATAAAATATAAAAAACCGATAAAATACTGGTCTTTAATAGTGTATGAACTGGTTACATAAAAGCCTGAGAAGAAGGATGAACCGACTTTTAATTCGTATAGATTAATAAACGCTATTTAGCAAGGAATTCTGAGGGTGGTTTCCCATATTGCTTTTTGAAGCATTTGGTGAAGTACGAAGGTGATGTGAATCCGGTGAGATAGGCAATTTCGGCCAACGAATATTGACTGGACTCCATCAGTTTAATGGCCTGTTTTAAACGGATCAGACTGATAAACTCAATGATTGACTGTCCCGTCAATGCCTTGATTTTTCTGTAAACGTTACTGCGGCTTAATTTTAAATGTTCTGCCAGACCTTCAACATTAAGTGAATTATCGGTAATGTTTTGAATTATATAGTCAATGGCTTCTTTAAGGAATTTTTGATCCAGTTTATGGTCTGCCAGTTTGTTTGGTATGATATAAACTTCCTTGCTGAAATAAGAAAACAATTCCCTTCGTGAACGGATAAGCTGGGTTATTTGTGCACAAAGGAATTGAATATTAAAGGGTTTGGTAATATAGGCATCGGCACCTGTTTCAATGCCCTCAATTTGTTCTTTTATACTCGTTTTGGCTGTAAGCAGTATAACCGGAATATGACAAGTCCTGATATCTGATTTAATGATCTGACAGAGTTCCGTTCCGCTGACGTTTGGCATGATGATATCACTGACAATCAGATCAGGAATATCCGATTGAGCCAGTTCTACTCCTGATCTTCCGTCATGAGCCTGGGCAATATTGAATTTATTGCTCAGTTCTTTCGCTAAAAATGCCCTGAGTTCTTCATTGTCTTCTACAATTAAAATATCAGGTTTTTCTTCATTCTTATTTGTTTCTGCTTCTGCCTCTTTTTTACTCAGCATTATTTCTGCTTCATGATCCGCAAGAATATTTCTTTTCAAAGTGGCAAACGATTCAGGCAATACATCATATTTCTTATATGCACCCGGATCAATCGGCAGAACAAAGGTAAACCGGGTCTCAACACCAGGTATGCTTTCAGCCCATATTTTTCCGCAATGCATTTCAACCAGACCTTTAGTCAACGTCAATCCAATACCTGTTCCCTGATTTCGCCTTATTTCACTGGATTTTCCCCGGTAAAACTTATCAAAAATAAAGGGCAGCTCTTCCGGTGATATGCCTTCGCCATTATCCGTAACATCAATTTTAACGAATCTGCTATCTGTCTGTATATCCTTGGACAATTCGCTGTAAATATCAAGCATTTCTTTACTGTTTATGACTTTTACGGTAATCCTTATCAGGCCTTTGTCCGGAGTATGCTGATAAGCATTAGACAGCAGGTTCAATATTATGGTTTCGAGTTTTTCCGGATCAAACCATCCCATAATTGAGGTTTTATCTGATTCGACAGCAAAGTCAATCTGCCGGCTTTTTATATTTATTCTGAAATACGTTGATATTTCCGCAATATATTGTTTAATATCGCCATGTTGTATCTTAAGCTTTGTTCTTCCTTCTTCCAGTTTTCTGAAATCCATCAGATTATTTGTCAACTGAAGCAGCCGGTTGGCATTTCTGTAAATGACCAGCAAGTGTTCTTTAACTTTTGTTTCAGCTTTGGATATAAGACTGTCAAGAGGAGCCAGAATAAGATTCAAAGGTGTTCGGAACTCATGCGCAATATTTGTAAAGAAATGAATATTCGCTTCATTGAGTTTGTGCTCTTTTTCTCTTGCAAGCTGCTCCAGTTTAAGCTTGTCCTTTATCCTTATTCTTTCATTTCTTATATGCACAGTTGTTATTATGGCCGCAGAAAAAAGCAGTATATAAAATAATCTTGCCCACCATGTTTTCCAATAAGGTGGCTTAATGGTAATCCTCAATTCTGTCGGTTTTTCATTCCAGATGCCGTCGTTATTTGAACCCTTAACCATAAAGACATATTTACCGGGCCTTATTTTGGTATAATTTGCAGTTCTTTGCGTACCAATACAATTCCAGTCTTCATCAAATCCTTTCAGCATATAGCAAAACTGGTTTCGTGAGGGCCGTGTATAATTAAGGGCTACAAAATCAATTGAAAATGAGGTCTGCTGGTAGTTAAGTGTAATTTCTTTTGTTTCAATGATATGTTTTTTCAATGGGGAATCTTTGGCCCCGATTTTGGCCGGCTTGTTGTTTATCCTGAGCTCAGTTATGTAAACAGCAGGAATTGAATTGTTTTCCCTGATCCTGCCCGGATAAAAGATATTAAAACCGTTTTCGCTGCCGAAATAAAACTCTCCGTTTTTGGTACGTAAACAAGACCTTACATTAAATTCATTTGAATTAAGCCCGTCTTCCTTGGTATAATTTCTGAAACTGTTTTTTTCGTAATTAAATCTGCAAATGCCTTTGCTTGTGCTGATCCATAAAAATCCTTCATCATCTTCCAGTATGCCTTTGATATTATTTGATGCCAGACCATCCTTCTTTTGAATAACGGTAAATGAGCTGTCCTGTTTGTTAAACAGATTTAATCCTTTATCGGAAGTCCCTATCCATATTCTGCCCTTACTGTCTTCAAAAAGACATTCTACCACATTGCTGCTCAGACTTGAAGGTTCATTGGTGTGCAGAAAATTATAACATTGAACCGGTTGATTTTTATTCTTTTTTACAACGATGAGGCCGTAAATGGTCCCAACCCAAAAATTATGTGCATTATCTGAGAGTAATGCAGTGACATATGATATATTGGATATCAGTTCCTGATTGTTAACACAGATAAACGAATAGAACTCATCTGTTTTCCTGTCATATAAAAATAATCCGTTTCCTGCAGTCCCTGCCCATATGTTTCCCTGCGAATCCTCGTATAATGTAAAAACATTATTGTTTTCTACGCCTGCGCTATTGATTAACCTGTAGTTTCGAATTTTTATGCCGTTCTTGTTAAGCCGGTCAATTCCTCCGGACCAGGTTCCAATCCATAAGTTGTCATCTGAATCATATAATATGTCCTGAACATCGTTATTGACAATATAAGGATGGTTATTGTTATGAACAAACCGGTTGAATTGGCGTTTGCCCGGATCAAACCTGCAAATTCCGCCTCCGTTGGTGGCTATCCATATATTACCCTGACGGTCTTCGGTAAATCCCATAACATCATTGTTGATAAGCTTCTTATCAGCGGTTCTTATTTTTTGAAATGATTCGAATTTTCTGAACTTTTCATCGATAATATTGATTCCCTTGTTGTATGTCCCTATCCACAGCCTGTTTTCTTCATCGCCATACAGACTCCATATCGAATTGCTGTTTATGCTGTAATCGTTTCCTTCTTCCGTTTTATAATAATTTACCAGTCCTGTTTTTGTATTCAAACAGTTAAGGCCTCCGTTATCCGTTCCGATCCAGATATTACCTTTATTATCAGCGAACAATGAAAGGATGTAGTTGTTTGATATTCTGCCACGAGGTGTTTCAGTTGAATAATGTTCAAAACCGAAACCGGTGCTGCCTTCAACGATTTTATTCAGCCCTCCTCCTTTAGTGCCTGTCCAGATAAAACCGTCATTGTCGAGCGTAAGGCAAGTAATATGATTGTTACTTAGACTGTAAATATTGTCTGGTTCATTAAAAAAATGTTGGAATACGGCTTCAGAGGTTAACAAATTAAGCCCATTCTGCGTCCCAACCCATAAATGGCCATTCTTATCTTTTGTGATGCAGGTAATCTGATCTGAACTGATCGACAGGGAATCATTATTATTATGCGTATAAACGGTTATTCTTTTATTCTTATAATCATAGGCATACAAGCCATTATTATAAGTGCCCGTCCACACAAGTGAGTTTTCATCGGCATAAAGTGCTGTTATAAGCATCTGGTTTAAGGCATTGATCGTATCGCCAGCATCAGGCACACCACTGAAATTATCTTCTTCCCTGTGATAGAGATTCAGGCCTGCGGGAGTTCCAATCCACAAATTCTTGTTTTTATCCTCCGTAATAACATTTATCGTACTGCTGTTCAAACTGGTTGATGAACCTGTTATGTTTTCATACATGTAAAGGTTGATCCCGTCATATCGCACAAGTCCGGACTCTGTGCCAAACCACATAAAACCTTTGTGATCTTTATAAATACATCTGACCGCATTGTATTCAAAATCGGGAGACAGAGACTGAAACACAATTTCGTGTTGACTGTCAGAAAACTTTATACCGGTTTCATAAGGATTATTATCCTGGCCCGGATTATTTTCAATCGGTTGGGAAAAACACAGGAATCCGGCTTGCATAAATGCCGACAACACGTAAAAGACAATATGAGTTTTAGATAATGACATTTTTTAAAATCCCTGTAATTGCCTGTAGGTTATTTTCCAGAGAAATCACTTCTCCTGATAAACATGATAAATATACAACGAATCCGATTTAGTAACAGCATTTTTTTAATCTTCATATTGATCTTGCTGATGATTACGGGGACACAATTCCCGGAATATAATCAGCATTGCTGATAATGCTTATTATAGTGTATTTTCGTCCGGATCAGATATTGTTTTGCTAAAATGAGTATCTTAAAAAGCTTACTCAACTTGCATCCTGATATAATCCAGGATATCAACTTTCGTAAGTTTCATTATATTTACATTTGTTATAAAGATTTTTAAACAGGATTTTTACGTTCATTCATTGCTTTTAACAAAAATAAACATTTGAAATGGAAACACTGGCTGGATTTTTAGCCCCTGCGTTGATTTATCTCTATATTTTTATTCTGAATGCTGTTTTACCAGGTCGCTGGTTTAAAGGGTATATAAACGGTCCACATTCGGATGAAAAGCTGAAATACCGGCTTAACGGTTTATTGGTATTGGCTACAGTGATTATGACCTGGGTGTTGCTGTGCCGTTTTGGTGTTATGGATTGGAACTGGCTCTATGCATACAGATGGCAGGGACTGGCAGGAGCAGCTGCCATCGGGCTAGTTTTTTCATTTGCTATGGTACTGCCTTACCCGCGGGTTAAGAGGTTCTTTTTAGCTGATTTCTACCTGGGAAGACTCGATAATCCGAGGCTGTGGGGAGGAAGAATAGACGCTAAGATGTGGCTTTACCTTACAGGGGCAGTAATGCTGGAACTCAACGTGCTGAGTTTTACCGCTCATCATTATATTATAAATGGCCCTGACGGTTCGCCAGGTGTGTACCTTACCGCCGCCCTTCTCACATTTTTCGTGATTGATTATCTTACTTTTGAAAAAGTACACCTGTATACCTATGATATTTTTGCTGAAAAGGTGGGCTTTAAGCTGGGTTTCGGATGTCTGACTTTTTATCCATACTTCTATGCTATTCCACTCTGGGTGGCCGTTGGATTGCCTGATGCTCAGACCCCAACCACCCTGCTTGTTGTTTTTGCCATTATATTTTTTACGGGCTGGACTTTGGCCAGGGGAGCAAACATGCAGAAATACTATTTCAAGAAGGACCCGAAGCAGGCATTCCTGGGCATTCAGCCCGGGGTAATAACAGACGGCAATAAGACTGTTCTGGCAAACGGTTTCTGGGGTCTCAGCCGGCATATCAATTACCTGGGAGAAATTACCATGGCTGTTGGTATTGTATTGTGCACCGGACATGCTGATAGGATCTGGCCATGGCTCTATCCGTTGTATTATATAGCCCTTTTATTACCCCGGCAGATAGCGGATGACAAGCGTTGTGCCCTCAAATACGGAACCCTGTGGGATCAATACAGGAAAAAAGTACCTTACCGGATTATTCCCTGGGTTTATTAATGAGTTCCTCAGTATATTTCCATATTGAATAACCGGGCGTATATTGTTTCAGTTGTCAGCCTGCCTGACGGCTAGTCATGCAGTCATGCAGTCTTGCGGTCGTGAAGTCATGCAGTCATGCAGTCAGGGGATTAGGTGTTTAGCTGTTTAGGTGTTTAGGATTCTGCTAAAAAGCTAAGCTGCTAAAAAGCTAAACTGCTCTTTGTTCGTTGATCTTTGATCAATAATCGTTGATCTTTTCTCTTTATTCTTTATTCAATCTTCAATCTTAAATCAATGATTAAGTACAAATGAAAATCACAGGTGATACATCTTCCGCGTTGTATTGCCCATGATGTTAACAGCTGTTTTACGGGGCAGGATCTTATGCATGAAAAATGATGCTATTCTGTTTCCCAGTCCTGAAACGAAAGAAGGTTTCCTGCCAAGATTTTTCATGCATTCTTTTACGACTTCTTCCGGCCGCTGGACACGTGGGGCAAAGAACCCGGTCCTGCCGGGATTGGTGCGGAGATAATTCTCTGTCGCGGTTGCCCCGGCACAGCATGCGATGACGTCAACACTCCTTCCTTTCCATTCATACCACAGGCTTTCAGCCAGTACACGGGTAAAGGCTTTGGTGGCCGCATAGGCAGTGAGAAATCCGCTCCCCTGAAAACCGGCCAGCGATGCCATTAGGATTATGGCCCCTTTCCCTTTTTTAAGCATGTTCTCTCCGAAAATATGAACAAGGTTCATGGGGGTGACCATGTTAGCGCGGGCAATGTGGTTATGATGCTCAGAGCTGTTTTTTTCAAAAAGGCCAATATAAGAAAGGGCAGCATTATAAACCAGAACGCTGATTTCACGGTCGCAAACCGCTTCCTTAAGGCTCTGTGCTGCGTTTTGATCTGAGAGGTCGCAACAGATAACCGTTGTTTTCACATGATATTTTTCAGTCAGCGAAAAAGCAAGTATATCCAGTGGCTCCCTTCGCCGGGCTACCATTACAAGATCCATTCCGGCTGCAGCGAGAAAGGTCGAAAAGGCTGCCCCGATCCCTTCAGAAGCGCCTGCCACCAAAGCCGTATTTCCGTATTTTTCAGTCAATGACATAGTTTTTGAAAGTATTAGTTACGTTCTTCAAATATAAATAAAACGCAATAAACACCCTGGCAGGGTGTGGGGACCCTGCCAGGGTGTCCACATAAGGTTGTATCCTATTTTGCATCAGGATCGACAGTTAAATGTTAAATTGTTATATGTATTATTTGCTGAATACTCTAATTTTGCATAAATTTTATTAGAGGAATTTGTATTAACAATTAAAAACAGGGTTATGAAGTTTTCAGCTGTTATAAGCATGGTTTTTCTGATGATCAGCCTTAATATGGCAGGACAGAATGAACCGGTTGTGGCAGAGGCAGAATCCGGAACACCCGGATCAGATTATGCCATCCTTTCTGACGGTGATGTAACATACATTGCACCGAAAACCAACTTTATAAATGCTACGAATCCGGGTGATGCAATTAAAGTTGCTTCTTATACGGTAAACTTTACCGATTCCGGAACCTATAAGCTGTTTGTCAGGGTCAGGATCGGTCCTGCCGGCGCCGATGACGACAGTTATTTCTATGGGAACGGATTCGGTACAAAAAACCCTGCCGTTGACGATGACTGGATTATCTGCAATAATATTCATACAGCAGGATTTATCAGCAAATCAGATGTTGTAGAAAATCAGGGAGATGCTCCTACCGGCGTTTGGAAATGGGTCTCATTCTCCGATTATACCGGCTATGAAACACCCATTACCTTCAGGGTAGAACAGGGTGAGTTGTCAAAGATATTTGAGATCGGAGCACGTGAAGATGGATTTGATATCGACAAAATTGCTTTCGGAAGGGCTGGAATATACTATACTGTCGATAACCTGGATAAAGGTGAGGCCGGATCTTTATTTCCCCCGGGAGAGGAACCAATAGGTCCCCCCTTAGCCGAAGGCCTGGATAAATTCCTGGGATGCGGTTTCGGACCGGATTCAAGACGTGACTTTGCCGGTTACTGGAACCAGATCACCCCGGGTAATGCCGGAAAATGGGGATGGGTTGAAGGAACACGCGATAACATGGTGTGGACCGATTATGATGAAGCTTATAACCTGGCCATGGACAGTGGCTTTCTTTTTAAACATCATGTTCTTGTATGGGGATCACAGCAACCATCATGGGTTGCAGCCCTTGATCCAACGGAACAGCGTGCTGAACTTGAGGAATGGTTTGCCGCTGTTGCAGATAATTATCCCGGCATAAAGCAGGTTGAGGTTGTGAATGAGCCTTTGCATCAACCGCCTGACGATACACATGAAGGGGGTTACATCGAAGCTCTTGGTGGTGAAGGTGTTACAGGCTGGGACTGGATCATAGAAGCTTTCAGGATGGCACGTGCTGTTTTTGCCGATTCCGTAGCGCTGATGATCAATGAATATGGCATCATGAACAGCACAACCAATACCGATGAATACCTTAAGATTATCAAATTACTGCAGGCTGAGGACCTGATCGATGCTATCGGGTTTCAGGGTCATGGATTTTCCCATACTGCATCAAATGAAACATACCTGAGAAATATAGATACTTTGGCCAGCACGGGATTGCCGATCTATGTGACCGAACTGGATATTGACGGCTTAACGGATATACAGCAGGTAAGGGGTTATATGAATCTTTTCACCTTATTGTGGGAACATCCTGCCATAAAGGGCATAACACTTTGGGGTTTCAGACCCGGGATGTGGCGCTCCGAACAGGGGGCTTACCTGATCGACCTGGAAGGCAATGAACGACCTGCCATGTTATGGCTCAGGGCTTACCTGAAGGGTGAATTTGTTGCGGGAGAATCCATTGCATTGTCCACAGCAACAGGCCTGACCTCAATTGATGCTGATGACGGCACTTTACAGATGGTAGCCACAGTTACGCCGGAAGATGCCACCCTTAAAACAGTATACTGGAAGGTGGATAATACCGGTGTCGCTGCCATCGACCAGAATGGTCTGCTGAAAGCCATATCCAACGGCACGGTTAAAGTTACGGCCAGCTCACTGGAACTGAATTCTACCGCTAAAGATGAAATGACTATCACCGTGAGCGGGCAGACCGGTATTGAAGATTTTTCCGGTAACGGAAATATGAAAATATACCCGAACCCTTCGGAAGGAGCCATATTCACGGTTGAAGTACTGGAAAACATGATACGGATTACGGTAATGAATCTGAGCGGAGAACAGGTATATGATACCGGTCTTTTGCGCCAGTCGACGGTTAAACTTGACCTGGGACTACCTGCAGGAGTTTATATCGTGAGAGTTTCCGATGGAGAAATACATCATCATGCAAAAATAATTGTGAAATAGTCTTTCTTTATATTATCTGATGGATGATTCTGAAATGGCGGCTATGATGAAAGTCATAACCGCCATGCTGATTTTATAGTCTTCAGTTATCCGATAAAGTTGAAATCGTACCCTGTCATCATTCCTCACCTTTTATCGACAGAAAGTGCTTGTTTAATTCACTATACAGTAATCTTTGATCAATAGGTTTGGGTATTATTCCGTCACACCCTGCTTCCAACGCTTTGCTTTTATCGGCTGAAAGCGCAAAAGCCGTAACAGCTATTACAGGGATATCAGGTTTCCTGGATTTAATAATCCTGGTTGCCGTGTAGCCGTCCATTATTGGCATATTGAGATCCATCAATATGATATCAGGGTGATGATCAAGTTTTTCGATGGCTTCCTCTCCGTTTGCCGCTTCAATTAATCTTGCCCCCGTATTAGACAGAAGTCTTTTTATTAAATCAACGCTCATGGGATCATCCTCTGTAATTAATATTATCTTATCCTGAAAATCCGGAATGATAATTTTCTTACTTTCATCTTCATGTGGAGAACTCAAAACATTTGATATCGATACCGGTATTTTAAAACAGAACTTGCTACCTTTGCCTGGCATTGATTCGAAACTTATACTGCCCTTCATTACTTCAGCTATCTTTTTTGAAATGGCCAGGCCTATTCCGATACCACCATATTTCCTTGTATGACTGTCATCGGCTTGCCTGAAAAACTCAAAAATGATATCGCGCTTGTTTCTCGGGATTCCAATACCGGTATCTTTCACGTAAAATGTAAGCCATCCGGGTTGCTCTGTTTGCAGTCCGAATTCAATTTTTCCTGATTTAGTAAATTTTACCGCATTTTTAAATAGGTTGATCAATACCTGATTAATCTTGTTTTTGTCAGACGTGATGTTTTTCAGGAGTAATTCTTTATCAGCATTGAAGAATAACTCTATCTGATCTTTCTTGCCTGAAATTTCCAGGATTTCAGTCAGCGCTGATTTATTGCTGATAAACAGGTCAAGGCATTTAAAGGTTTTTAACTGTAATTTAATCTCGGATTGTTCGGCAAGAGCCAGTTCAAAGATGCCCTCTATGATCTCAAGAAGATTCTGACTGCTTTTATAAATAATGTCAGCATAGTCAGGGATGTTATCAATAATGGCTCCTGAACGGATCAGGTCACTGAATCCAAGAATATGATTCAGTGGTGTCCGCAATTCATGATTCATCGTGGCCAGAAAGGCTGATTTCAAACGATTGCTTTCTTCGGCCATTTCTTTGGCTTTTATCAATTCTTCTTCA
>JAFGTR010000203.1 GCA_016934055.1 Bacteroidales bacterium
TCACCAAATCACCAAATCACCAAATCACCAAATAATAAGGATCAGGTGAACAATTATGCCATTGTGCGGAAAAGATCCAGCTCTTTTAAAATGATTTCGGATGATATTTGTAAATTTAAACGAAGTTCCAGCCTTTAGATTTCACATATGTCGATAAAAATTGTAGCCACCGGAGACATCCACATAGGCCAAAGGGTTTCAGGCCTTCCTGTTAATGTGGAAGAATTTTCAGCCAGGGATGCCTGGAAGCGTGTGGTTGATTGGTCAGTTGCCAACAAAGTGGATATCGTGGTTCTTACGGGCGATATCGTTGACAGGGATAACCGTTTCTTTGAAGCCATCGGACGCCTTCAGTCGGGGTTTGCAAAACTGAAAGAGAACGGCATTATGGTTTATGCAGTTGCGGGCAACCACGATTTTGATGTCCTGCCACAGATTATGCAATCGCGTACTTTTGATAATGTTCACCTGCTGGGTGAAAACGGCATATGGGAATTAAAGGAATTCAGGAAAAACAAGGAAATCCTTCAGTTTGCCGGATGGTCCTTCCCCTCACAGTATGTTGTGAAAGATCCGCTGGAGTGTTTTAATTTAAAAAACATAAACAAAAATATCCCTTGCATCGGGTTGCTTCATGGTGATGTGAATGCCCAGGGCAGCCAGTATGCTCCTGTCAGTATTGACAAATTAATGAAACAGCCCGTAAATGTCTGGATACTGGGCCATATTCACAAGCCACAGGTATTCAGTGAAACTCCCTTTATTTGTTATCCGGGCTCTCCCATTGCACTCAGTTCGAAAGAGACGGGGTTGCATGGCCCTCTTTTGTTTACCATTGATAACGGATCGATCAATAAACCTGAAAGAATACTGGCCTCACCTGTTCGCTTTGCCAACCTTGAAATTGACATATCCGGCTCAACCAGTGAAGAGCTTTTGCGACGGGCCATCATTTCAGCATTATCCGGAACGGATAATTCGCTTGATAAAGAACTTCAGGATGTAAACTACCTGGTATATGATATTATTTTAACAGGGGTGCACAACAATGCCGCACAGGTTAAATCATGGTCAGAAGGCCTGATAAATGATTTTGAACTTGAAACAGACACCGGGACAAAAATAGTAGTCCGGAAGGTCGATGTGGATGTCAGCCCGGAAATTCAGAACCTTGAAGAGCTTGCAAAACAAAATACCCCTGTCGGTATGCTGGCAAGGATCATCATGGCCATCAACCAAAAAAGTGAATCCGGATTACTCACACAATTACTCAGTGACTGGAAAGAAAAATATCAACGGGTCAATGACTGGCCGACATACAGTCCGTTGAAAAGAACCGGCGAATCAACGGACACATTGGGAACAACCGGCAAAAAATATATCCTGAAAGAGTCGGTGCGGCTTTTGGGCGAGTTGTTGCAGCAAAAAACCAGGGCTACATGGGAAAATTAAACTTCAGATCGATCACCATCAGGAAGGCCCCTGGTTTCAGAAATGGGCTGTATGTTAAGGGTTTTGATGAGCTTTCACAGGGCATCAATATCATCACCGGGCCGAATGGTGCCGGTAAAAGCACGACAGCACGCATCATCCAGCAGCTTATCTGGCATAACCATACCGGTGGGCTGGATATCGAAGGAACAATGAGAATAGATGACAGTGACTGGTCAGTTCATATTGATTCATCTTATATCAGAATACAACGGGACGGAACAGACGCCCTGTTATATGACATTCCTCCTGCAGAAGCACAAAAAGTATATATGCTTGCATTGCATGAACTGGTAAATGTGAAAGATGAAGACCTGGCGAAAAGAATAATGGATGAGTCCATAGGAGGGTATGACCTTGATGCGGCAGGAAAGAAATTAGCCTATTCCGAAGTAATAAAATCCAAAAGTGCAGGAGAGTACACCAATTACAAAAAGGCAATTGACAAATTGAAAGAGATAACCGGTATTCATAAGATCATAAAAGAAAAAGAGGAAACCCTTTCACAACTTAAGAGTGAAAAAGCAGAAGCGAAGGAAGCCTGGCGATTAAAAGAATTCTACGGGAAAACAGCTGAGTTTCTCCAAGCCAAAATCGATCTGACAAAAGCAACTGAAATTTTGAATACTTATCCGGATGTTCTGAAGGAAGTCAGTGGTGATGAATTTAAAAGACTGGAAGAATTGGAGCAGGAAATTGCCGCTGAGAATGCTGCCATATCGGAGGCTCAAAAAATAATAAAAGAAAAAGAGGCGTTAATAAACAGCTTGCCTTTGCCGGAAGAGGGAATTGATGATAAAAAACTGAATGAATTAAAAGAAAGGATTGCCCTGTTGGCTGAAATTGAAAAAGACATTCGCACCGGAGATCCGGAGATCAGGAGGCTTGAGACATTGGAATCAGAAGCGAAGCATAATATTGACAACCTTAAGAATCCGGATCAATGGAAAGGGATTAAACTTGACGATGTGGGTGATCTCGATAATTTCTTTCAGAATGCCCTTACTGTTATTCAACGAAAGATATCAGTTGAAGCCGAAATTGAAAGGCTTAAAAAGCAAGTCGGAGAGCTTAAAACAGGTGCTGAAATAACAGATACGGAAAACACCCGAAACGGAATAAGAATATTGAGCGATTGGCTTAAAGAACAAAGAGTAAAGAGCAGGCCACCTTTGTGGATAATCATTCTCATATCAGTCGTGGGTATACTTACGGCTGTTACGACTTATTATATGAGTCCGGAAGGCCTCATCGGTATTCCGGCCATACTGGTTCTTCTCGTGGTTGCCTTTGTAATAAACGGGAGGGGCAAAAAGGATAAAATTCTTATTTTCAGGCAAAATGATTTCATCAATACCGGATTAACCCTGCCTGTGCAATGGGATGCAGAATCGGTTTCTGCAAGGCTTGAAGAACTGATGAGGGCATTAAACAAAGCGTTAAAGATGGAAACGGATGAGAAAAGCAGGTCGGGATTTTTGGAAATCCATTATGAAACTCTGAACAGGCTTCAGTCGGAGATCGATAAAGTGAATAAAACAAGAGAACTGTTGCTGGAAAGGATACATGCCATGCCTGAATTTCCGGAAAATGCCGGGCACAATTTATCAACGCTTTATCTTTTCCTTGTGGAATTAAAAAACTGGCAGACTGCTTATACAGCTCTGGAGTCAGCGAAAACAGCACAGGAAATGCGTGTAAGTCAAAGAGATTCAGTACTGAACGAATGCAATCTTATTTTTGATGCGTTACAGGCAGATCATGCCACTGACTCACTCAGCGCCAAAGCCATTTTTAATATGCTGTCGGAATATGAGAATAAAAGAAGAGATGCAAAGAAGAGTATTGACCTTAATGAAATATTAAGTGCAAACGGAAAAGAAAGATTGAATAATACAAACAACAGGGTTTTGGCTATCTATCAAAAATTAAAGGTTGAGAATGGCAACAAGGAAGATGTACGCCGTCTGACTGACCTGTTTGAGGATTTCAAAGAGGCCGGCCAGGAATATCATACCGCTATGGTAAATTTCAAAAGAGAAGAGACAGAACTCAGATCTCACTCGTTATTTCAGGAATATGCCGATAAAATTAAGTATCTGGAAATGGATAAAGTGCAGGAAACGATAACGGAACTCGGATCAAAAGCAGATAAACTGATTGACCTCAGCAATCAAATCACAGAAATTGAAACCCTGATAAAGCAAAAGAAAGAGGGTAAAGAACTGGAGGATGGATTATCAGGCCGGAATATAGCGCTAACGGAGTTGGAGGATCTTTATGAAAGTAACCTGTCATCAATAACCGGAGCCCTCCTGCTGGAACACCTAAAAACAGAGACCGGGGAACAAAGTCGTCCGGAGGTATTCAGGTTGGCAAACAAAATCTTTAACCGGATAACCCGGGGAAGATATGAACTAAGGGTGGCTGATGCTCATAATAACGGACCGGTTTTCAGGGCTTATGACACGGTTTTGAGGCAGGGTCAGGAACTGTCTGAGATCTCAACCGGAACCAGGGTACAGTTATTGCTGGCTATAAGGCTGGCATTCATAGAATTCAATGAGAATAACGTGAAACTTCCGGTTCTGGCGGACGAGTTACTGGCCAATAGCGATGATACACGGGCCGGGGCTATTATAGAAGCCCTGTGTGAGATATGCAAAGAAGGACGGCAGGTTTTTTACTTTACAGCCCAACCTGTTGAGGTTGGGAAATGGACTTCGTATCTTAAAGAAAAAAAGGATATTGAATACAAAGTGATTTCACTGGGAGCAGATCAGGGTGAAGACAAACGCATTGTTTCGCGGTATGCCGGTATGAAAACGATGGAATTTGTTCACGAGGTTCCTGACCCGGGTAAATCAACCATGGCAGAATACAGGAAGAAACTGAAGGTTCTGTTATTTGACCCGGTCACGGATGATACCGCGCAGGTATCGATTGTTTATCTGACAAAGGATGTGAATCTGCTTTACCATTGCCTGAGATCAGGAATCAGAAACTGGGGGCAACTGGAAAGTTTTTACAGAGTCAACGGTAAGATACCGGGGCTTGATCAGAACACGTTCAATATAATGAAAAATAAAGCAGGACTTCTTGAATATTACCGGGAGCTATACAGGCTGGGGAGGCCAGGACCAATAAATATGGATGTCCTGGAGCAATCAAATGCCATAACCAATTCATTCATATATCAGGTTAAACAAAAGCTGGAAGAGGCAAAAGGCGATCCTGCCCGATTGCTTGAAATCCTTCCCGATATTCCAAGGTTCAGAAGAGAGACCATCAGGCAAATCAGGGATTATCTTACTGAAAACCGATACCTTGATGATCACGGACCTCTTGATGATGACGAGATCAGGGTGAGACTTCAGGCTAAGTCATCGCATTTGGGAATAAGTCCTGAAGAAGCACAGGATTTCATCAACGGGATCATCGGCAGATAGATTAGAACCAAGATCCAAGATCCAAGATCCAAGA
>JAFGTR010000076.1 GCA_016934055.1 Bacteroidales bacterium
CACTTGGGTTACATCATCATATTTTTTTTTAATTTTTCAATTAAGAAAACTTAACCTTTGG
Source organism: Bacteroidales bacterium (assembly GCA_016934055.1). Lineage (GTDB taxonomy): Bacteria > Bacteroidota > Bacteroidia > Bacteroidales > UBA10428 > UBA5072. The sequence goes on from JAFGTR010000076.1 coordinate 62, forward strand.
TTCTAAAGAAGGGGAGTAGTAAAGTGAATAGTGGAAAGGTGGAATAGTGGAAAGGTGGAAAGGTGGAATAGTGGAAAGGTGGAATAGTGGAAAGGTGGAATAGTGGAAAGGTGGAAAGGTGGAAAGGTGGAATAGTGGAACAGTGGAATAGTGGAACAGTGGAAAGGTGGAAAGGTGGAAGACCAGTAGACCAGAAGACTAGAAGACCAGTAGACCAGAAGACTAGCAGACCAGAAGACTATGTGACTAAGGGACGGATAACAATTTATCTAATTAATATCCAGCGAATAACTGATGCCAAGGATATAGGCTCTTAAGGGGTCGGAAGCGTTGATTTCCTGCTGAATGCCGTACTTTATGCCGATTTCATTCTTTTTGTTCAGCCCATAGGACAATTTAGCCCATAGCCTGTATTCATCAAAGGCTAACGATTCTTGTCTTTTGAAAGGAAGGAAAAGTTCGGCTTCTATTTCCGGCGTGAGGCGGATGCCTTTAACGTTGTATTCCAGACTGATTTTGTGGCGGTTCTTCAACCATTGGTTTTGGGTAGATATCTCAGAAATGGCTTCAACTTTGGGAGACTGGAAGCGAATACGGTAATCAAGCCGAAACCTCTGTATTTCTTTCCGTAGCGTTATGTCTCCATAAATGCCATTACGCCATGATCTTTCATCCGGATTATCATATGTCAGCTCCAGCCTGTAATTTAGACTGAGCCGAAGGAATTTACTGACTTTATATGTTAATCCCAGGTCAGTGAGTTCCTTTTTTATCTGGCTGGCATTTTCACGTAGCCGGACTTCTTCTTCCAGTGATAACTTAAATTTATCTGATAGCTCATATCCGATTTGTATCTGAGGCCAGAATTGAAAATCAGACTGCTGGGAAAAGACTGTTTTCAGGCTTCCTGATAAAAAAATGAAACACAAGATCCATTTGCAGTTACGCATAGTTCTCTCAATATATGAAAAAGGCATTCTCTTTACATGAAGCAGTTCAATCCGGCCATTAATCATCATCATCTTCAATGACAGCATAGGCATTATCACGGTCATCGGCCAGGTTAACGTGGCTTTCATAATAATATATAACCAGCTTGGCCGTATCACGCAGAAAATCAATCCGGCCCACATCTATCCTGTTAATCTTTAAACCTGTTCGTTCTTCCAGGTCTTTTTTCATCAGATCGTATTTTTCTGGTTTAATCAGGTCAATCTTTTCATAAATAACAACTTTTGAAGATTCATGCTTCAGCAGCCATACCTTCTCAAGCCCATAGATAATCCCAAGAATGATTATGTTTGTAAACAAAAGTTCTGCCCAGCTTACCTTTTTATTGGCCAGGGCATTAACCACCGAAATACCGATGATGAGGAAAAGATAAGTCATCTCCTTAATGGGGATGGCATTGGTGCGGTACCTTAAAATGCCGAATATGGCAAACAGCCCGAAAGCAAAACCCAATTGCAGTTTGACGTTCTCTAACAATATACAGAGAAGAAAAACAACCGAGCTGACGAGTATGAATGTAAACAGGTAGTCCTTCCTGCGGGCCAGGGGATAATACATGCCACGGACAATGGTAACAACAACGGCCAGGTTAAGAGCAAACCTCAGAAGTAACTCAACAAAATCCGAACTATGAATGATGTCCAGGCCCAGGATGGTATAATCCTCAATATTAAGTAAGCTATGCAACATAATTTATTCTGTTAATTTTTCGCAATGTGTTTTTAAAAATGTTTGATTTAGGCAGGTTGTTCATCATTGTAAGTCCCATGCAATATTTGCTGAATGAAGAAGGTCTTATCGATTTTTCTTTCAGCAGGTTGTAAACGTTGGTTTTTGGACTTTGCTTTTCCTGTTTTACTTCAATAATGACCAGCCTGTCAAGCATTATTTTTTCTTTTTCACCCATAAACATCAGGTTGAAATCAGTCGTTATCCTTGAAGTTAACTGATTATCAACCAGTGTAAAGCGGTTAAACAAGGTTGTGATCTTCTTATCCAGCGCCATTGGATTGTAAGGTGTATGTTCTGAAATAAGCTGTTGGGCCGGTTCGCTGTTGATATGCTGACTCTCAACACGTCTTTTAAGCGTCTTGCCTTTGTTATTCTTAAATTTTATTTCCAGAAATTCAAGATTTGACTCTACATATTCCCTGTGTCTTATTTTAAAGCGGTTCAGTTTTCCGTTGTGGTGATCAATAAACATGGAAAGTCCGGGTGTATCATAATAATCAGTCTTGTATGTAAAAACACGCTGTCCCTTGATTGTCAATACGCGGTAACTGTCATACATCCTCGGAATGATTTCCATGAGGTCTTCAAAAGCAAGAATGAATTTTTGGTCTACCCTGTTCATAAGGGCCACTTTATCCATCTCATCGAGGCTGATGGCCTTGAAATTGCTTACGGACTGTTTAATAATATCTACTTTAACTTTGGGCATGTAAAGTTTATAATTCCCCTTTTAATCGAGTACAATAATATCTTCCACTTCCACTTCCTGATTTTTTCCGGTAATAGTGACCTCTCTGATTACAGCGGTTTTCTTATCCAGGGGATAGGCTGCTGAATCCTTGGAATAGGCAAATATTGTATACGTGCCTTCACGCAGGTAATCAAAACGATATGTGCCATCATAATTGGTGGTAAACTTATCGCCGTATACCGCGTCATCACCATATATAATATAAACATCTTCATCTCCGGCGTAATATTCGCCTATCAGATAGGTAAAATTGCCGTTATATTCCCTGACCTTAACTTTTCCTGTTATGGTTGATGTTCCTCCTACGCCTTCTTCCTTCTCACAGGAGATCGTCAGCAGGCAGACAATGCAGGCAAGTGAAAATAATACTTTTCTCATAATCAATTGTATGGTCTTTATAAGTTTCACGAAAATACTAATTATACGCTATATCAAATACAGTTTGTTTCAATATTTACCTATTAATAATTCTTTAAAATTTTTGTTGTAAAAGTTGATTGTTCATGGCTGATTGTTATAAAATATATGCCTTTATCCAGCCATGAAACATCAATTGATTCAAGGATTGTCCCTGTTTCAATGGTTTTATGTATTATTTCATGGCCCGGTACAGAATAGATGATAAGTGTTGCCGGTTTCTCAAGGGGTGCGCCAAAGGCAATATTAAGAATATTATTAACCGGATTTGGGTATAACACTGTCAGACTGAGGTTTTCAGTTTCAGCAATTTCTGTATAAATATTCGGATGCCCGGGTGTCATGCCTGCAAGCAGGAACCACCGGTCGGTGCCGTCAGCATACCGCCCGTAGGAATAGTCAGTTTTCTGTTCAGGATACCTGAGTGAGTCGATATAATAAATGCCGTTGGCTGTGGAATGGGCAAGACCTACCTGACCGCCATCCTTGGCAAGCTTGAAATCAAGGTGCAATACGCCCTGTTCTGACTGGCCGTCAGCCCATAAAACAAGATATGAATCCGGAGGCATTTGTGTCATTGCCGGGACATTGCCGGATATCCTGAAAAGGGTAGGGAGACTGAGGTTATTGGTCAAATAAAGGCCGGCCAGGTTAAGGGTGTCATCACCAGAATTATAGAGCTCTATCCAGTCGTCGTATTCATATTCATCATCCGGAAATATGTTGTTCTTTGTACATATCTCGTTGATATACAGATTATTTATAACATCATTTTTTCAAATTCTGCAAAAAGTTCCAGGTCTGAACTGAGTGTCATGGTGAGCTCGGTATTGCTGTTTGTCTCTTCAGATGTACCAAGCAGTCTTGTAGCCGAAGCATTAAGATCGAAACCAATATCACTGCTGGTAAGGGAGCATTGATGCAATTCAACGGCTATTACATTTTCGCCTTCTGACAATACGATGTCAGGAATAACAATGGCATGATATACGTTTTCATCTTCAATGTAAGAAGTAGCGAAAGTGCCATGATTGATAGTCCCGGCTGGCATATTATACCGTGTTATCTCTGTACCGTTAAGGTAAATTACAGCACCATCGTCCAGCAACAGGTTAATGGTGAGGTTGTTTAATCCTGTTGGATCACTAACCGTAAATTTCTTCCTGAAATAATACGTAATAGTCTTATTGTTCTCATCACCACCATAATCTAAGGTTGTAGTTTCATCACCATCACCGTATCCAAGTTGTCCGTTCCCTGTTTTCCACCCGCTGTCATCAAAACCCTGTGCAGTCCAGGTTGCATCAGGCTGTGTGTTGTCATCAAGGTAGTGCCATTCTGAGTTTGAAGTGATAAAGGTTATGGTTTCGGTATCGGAATACCGCAGTTTCCATTGCTTAAAACTGTAATTTTTATCAGGAAGAGCCCTGATCTTTATTGTACGGTCACCAAAATACTGTCCGTTATACACAGTGTCATTTATAACAACATCATTAAGCGAGACAAAAGGATATTGATGGTGGTTTGTCTGTATTTTCAGGCCATGTGGAGCTGTAAGTCCGAAATAATCCTGCAGGTACGACATCATATAAGCCGGTCTTTGTTCGGCATAATTCCTGGCAACATTGATGTTGTTAGTCCAGTTGGTTGTATTGCCTCCCCACCGGTTAAAATGGTAAGGTATCTCTTCGCTGATGTCCAGCTTGAGAGAATCGATGATCTTATTGACTCTGGCAGGATTAAATATGGAATAAATGTAAATGCTGAACCTGTCGATGAACTGGTTTTTGAATTCTTCATTTTGAAGCAATTTTCTGAAGAGCAAAGTCGACCATGGCGGATTGGGCCAGCCGGGGCCGTTGGTTTCCAGGGCAAAGGTAAGCGTGTTATGATCAGCATTATCATACAGTCCGAATCCGAAATCAGTGTCATATATGATCCAACGCCATTTTCCGCCTGTCTTTTTTGGTTTCCAGAATTTAACATTATTTCCGGGCCAGTCGGTGTTTCCGACATATATCTGGGCGATCTGGTAATTCATATATTCATCGATATCTATACGGTCCTTTACATACTGGTAATGGGCTGTTACCGAAAGATCATTATTCGTAATGTAATTATTCAGCGCATTATAGTCAGCGGCAGAGCCTGCAAGTACTGACTGGTTGTTTTCAAGGAAGTCAATGCTGTCTTCATCGAGCCCGTAATTGGTTATAAAATAGGCTTCATTTATTTTTTCGCGGGTATTCATAATACCCCAGTATTCTCCGTTCAGGTATACAACAGAAGGTGTATAGGCATTATAATCGATATCCATTTCTCCAATCAGCAGGGTTTGCATTAGTGCATCCTGAATCATCGTGCGGTTAAAATCGTTGCCTGAGTTTCTGAGCATTAATGCTTTGAACCGGTCGGCCTGCTTTGACCGGAACAGGGGATATCTAACATTATCAGCACCATATTTATCACGAAAGTATACGCCAAAGGACTTTTGTTCAAACCCCCTGCTGCAGCCGCCGGCAATTTTCAGGCCGGCTCCTGTATTTATTATCCTTGTGCCATCCCTTAAAAAGTACTCAACATGGGCATACCTCTCCCAGTTGCGGTTCCAGTTCATGGGCGAGTCGGAACAATTACCCGTGATGCCATTGGTGCCGTTGGTATATATGCCAATAGCGTTGTCCCATAAGTATTTTGAATCCAGCGAAAGAGAAATTACAGGAAGGTTGAAAGTGTGCTCTTTAATAAAGTATGTATTAGCCACCACATTGCCGGGTGACAGTCCCGGTGCAAAACACCTGGCCTTGACAGTAGTAGTCTTGTTGACAGATACAGGATATGAGTATGAGGGTGATGACTCAACAGGTTCACTGCCATCGGTTGTGTACCGGATGGTATAACCTGAACCTGGTGCGGTCAGAGTAAGTGAAAAAGCAATGGAATAACGCCCGGCTTTATGACTGAATTCAGGTTCAGGGGCTTTCCAGTTGATGAAGGTTTCTGAATTGGAGCCTCCCTGCGAGTGTTGTTTATAGAGCTTCCAGGTTACTGAACCGTCAGGGTATCTCCCATAGGAACAGTTCTGGAATGGAAATTCAACACGGACTGAGTCAACGATAGCACCTGATGAATTAGAAAGCAGTATGAGCTCACGGTTCGTACGTGATCTGAAGTTAGCATGTGCGCCGGCGTTTTGCTTGTCAAGCCAGATAACGGTGAACCCATATGCCGGAAGTGCCAGATTGGGAATCTTCCATTTTTTCAGGTTATTGATATCATTCGAAAGATAATATCCTGAGAGGCTTTTCAATGATGCAGAAGGATTATATATCTCAACCCATTCGGAATAGTTATAATAACTGTTGTCAAGAACTGCTGAAGCATTGGCTGTCATCAGTTCATTAATTAAAAATTCCTGGGATGAAATCGTAAATAATGAAAAGGTTAATCCTGCAACAATAAGCGAAATTTTGTTCATAAGGAATGCTGAAAGCCCTTTTATTTATATAATGTACTGTAAAGATTAATTTAATGTTTCAATATTTCGACCAAATTATCGTAAATGACGACAAAAATCATGCCTGTTCGCAAAAATTCAGGTGGAAGACCAGAAGACCAGAAGACCATCCGACCAGAAGACCAGTAGACCAGAAGACCAGTAGACCATCAGACCAGAAGACCAGAAGACCATCCGATCAGAAGACCAGTAGACCAGAAGACCAGAAGACCATCCGATCAGAAGACCAGTAGACTATC
>JAFGTR010000077.1 GCA_016934055.1 Bacteroidales bacterium
GAATGACTTGCCAATAGAATGGCCACAAGTTGGAAACTTGCGGCAGTTAGGGTCTGGAAATCGGAAATCAAAGAAGGAAGATGGAAGATACGGTCTTTAATCCTGTTCCTTGGTTCTTGATTCTTGGCTCTCTTGAAAACTCCTCTCCATCAAACCGCGCGGAACAGGGCATAAGGCTCAATGCAAAGGCGGCAATCCCATTTTTTCCCTGATGGCTATAAACCTGGGCTCGGAACGGAGGTCTTCGAATTCGGGATCAGCCGTATTGAATGGATCCATTAAACCTTTTTCCAGGGCACGTTCCATTACGTGCAATGCTTTATCTTTCTCTCCCAGCATGGCATAAAATTGGGCTTCTCCCATTGGGTAATTCCAGTTTCCGATCTTGAGTTTCCAAAGCAGAAGGCCACGGATTCCTTCCGCCTGAAATATACTGTCAGCTGTTTCCGGTGTCCACTCCGAAGTCATCATTCCTAACTTTTTGTAGCTTTTCAAAGCATCTCCTGGATTTCCTGTTTTGATGTGGATAAAGAACTCTTTTTCTAACGGACCGGTATTGTTCTTGCCAAGCCCCTCGCATATTTTAAACTCGGTAATAGCCTGTTCATACTTTTTCTCCCTGAAGTATGCGTACGAACTGGAAAATCGCACAATATAGGAAAAGGGATCAAGTTGGATGGCTTTATTAAACAATTCCCTTGCCATATTCAAATTTCCCAGCGAAGTCAATAGTTCTGCATAATACTGGTAATTAGTAGCATGGTTTGGATTTAAAAACATTGCCCGCTGGAACTCTTTTTCAGCCAGGACATAATTCCAGTCATATTCATTATATATCACTCCTAAAACAGTATGTGCTTCCCCTATATTCCTGTCGATCTTCACCGCTTTCAATGCCAGGTATTCGGCACTGTCCCGGCCAGTTTGCCGGTTGATATAACCATACCAGCTTGAAATAAAATAAGCATCAGCCATTTCTGCATAAGCTAATGCCTGACCAGGATCTTCAGTTATTGCTTTGCGAAAATATTCTATCGAAGTATATATACTCTTCGCATCTCTTTGATTCAGGTGGTATCTTCCCAGCTGTATGTATTCTAGTGCTTTCAGGCTGGTTATATGATTCTTTTTCAGTTTGTCAGCCTGTTGTTCCGTTAAAACGAGTGATAATTCTGAAGCAATCAGGTCGGCAATTTCGCTCTGGATGGTGAAGACTTCCTGCAGTTTTCTGTCAAATTGTTTTGACAAAATATGATCATCGCTGCGTGCATCGATCAGCTGGATATTGATCCTTAACTGATCAGCCATTTGTTGCACTGACCCTTCGAGGATGTAATTGACCCCCAATAACTTCGCAATATCGGGAACGGTTTTACTACCCTTATCACGGAATACTTCCGATGAGGTCCGCGAGATAACTTTTAAATCACTGATGGACGAAAGTCTGTATAGCAGATCCTCTACGATACCATCGGCAAAAAACCGGTTTTCAGCATCGGTGCTGAGATTTTCAAAGGGCAATATGGCTATTGATTTTTCTGCCGGTTCGGGTCCGGCAAATTGTTGAAATACGATAATACCAATTCCAATCAGGATTGTCGCAATAACCAACGCGATAATCCGGCGTTTAAGATTCTTTCTTCCCGGAAGGGGGGATGTGCTTTGGGATATCGGTTGAGCATGGGTTGGAATGGCAGATCCCTTTCTGACATCGCCCGGCAGCATACTGAAATAATTCTTGAACACTTTGGTGAAATAACTCGGACTGCTGAATCCCACTTTGTAAGCAATCTCTGAGGTGGTGGCTACATCCTTTTCCAGCATTTCCCTGGCCCGTATCAGTCTTTTTCCGGTAATAAAATCGCCGGCCGATTTGCCGGTCAGCCTGACCAGCTTGCGGTGCAGCATCGACCGGCTGATACCAACATCCTTTGCCAGGTCTTCTACCGAGAAATGCTCGTTGTCAAGATGATCTTCAATGATTTTATTGATCTTGCCCAGAAACTGGTCATCCATTGAGGTGTATGGCTGCATACTGCAACTGATGAATTGTTATCCCTTCCCATAATGGTTGTCAGACCATTTATCAAATAATTAGTGTAAATATATGAAATTATCAGGTAAAGAGGGAGAGGATGATAAAGTAATGGTTGTGATGGTTATGGTTGTTATAATTGTTATGGTTGTTGTGAAGGTTGTCATGGTTATGTGGAATATAAACAATGGATCCCAATAGCATATCTATTGCCACTGGCTTTAGCCAGGGGATAAAAAAGTGTTCAGAAAACAACTGTGATTCTATTGAAATGGTGTAAAAGATTTATTTATGCAAGGAAATATGTAAAGAATTTTATTTATTCTGCTGTACCACCTGTAATTTCACCGTTGTTGTTTTTCCGTTATCCAATACCCGTATGAAATAAAATCCTGCAGACAGTTCTTCCAGCCCGATTTCCACAAGATCCTTCCCGGAGGTTGGCAATAGAACAACCTTATGCTGTTGTCCCGAAAGGTCGAAGATTTCAATATGCATTGCTGAACAATTAAAACCAGGCAGAGACAAATAGCAGAAATTACCTGCAGGGTTCGGCCAGACAACGGGGTTGCCGTTTGTCAATAGTTCAGGAAATGAATTATCTGCTATCTCCGAGTTATTTAACACATTATAGTCAACTATTTCACCCACAAGGCCCAGATCAGCCGAAGTAAAAGTGCCGGGTGAATAGGTAAGATAAACCTGTACGTTTTCATGAATCAGAGGATCGATTTCCAGTCTGACCCTGAAGGAATCGCCCGGAGCATATGAGATTGCGTTAATCTGGCAGGTAATTCCCTTTGCTGTGACCAAAAAACAGGTTTCCGGATACTGGGGTAGAAGCATTTTTTTATTGAAAGAAAGCTCAATGTAATCACCAGAAGCGCCCACGGCTGCCGAAAAAAATTCAGGTTGCGATCCGGGGGTGGCGTTATTGAATGAAGTAATTCCATAATTATATGGATAGATGGGATCGTATGGTGTATCGCCCGGATTTATCGGAAGCTGTGTGTTGTCAGCGGGCCAGGTATAACTCAAACGCCCTGTCGGGATATGGTCACCAAACAGGACATCGGCAACGCCCTGACCTTCTGTGCCGGGCAACCAGGCAGCAACGATGACATCGGCATAGTGAAAGAATCCTCGTATATTGACCGGGCGTCCTGTAACCAATATGACAATCACAGGCATTCCATAAGATTTCACTTTTTTTACGACCTCTATCTGCTGTTTTGTAACAATATTATCGATAGAACTGCGGTCTCCCGGACCTTCGGCATAAGGAGTCTCACCGATCACTACTAGTCCAACATCGGCTGCGCTTCCTTCTGAACCATCAACGGAATAGGTATATGTGTTTTCCGGAGCAACCTTTAAGAGACCATCATAAATTGAGGTTCCGGGAACAGCATCCCCATATACACCTTGGTGTGTCAGGGTCCAGCCTCCGCACTGGTAGCCTACGTTATCAGAATGGCTTCCGGCCACAAGGATGTGTAGGTTTTCCTTGAGCAATGGCAACAGGTCATCCCTCTTCTTCAGCAAAACCAAAGATTCTCTCACGCACTGCCGGGCCAGATTGCGGTGGGATTCTGTTCCTGTGCTGTCGAGCAGTGATCTGTTTGCATAAGGTTTTTCAAACAGGCCCATTTCGAATTTAACCCTGAGAATCCTTCGTACCGCATCATCTATGCGCTCTGTCGGCACATCACCCGCATCTACGAGTGCTGTCAGTGTGCTAATAAAGGAGATTGGATTATAAGGTTCCATAGACATATCAATACCTGCATTGATGGCCTGTTTTATCTGTTCAGCCAGTGTGCCGGGCAGCTGCTCAATGGCGTGCCAGTCAGAGACCACGAAACCTTTAAATCCCAGCTCTCCCTTTAACACGTCGGTGATCAGGTATTTGTTTCCGTGCATTTTTTCGCCGTTCCAACTGCTGTATGAAGCCATTACAGTGGCAACATGACTGTTTATTGCTGCGACATAACCCGGGAGGTGAATGGCTCTCAGTGTTTCTTCGTCAACTTCTGTATTGCCCGTGTTAATCCCGCTTGTTGTACCCCCGTCACCAAGATAATGCTTTGCACAGGCCATGATGGACAGGCTGTCAGCCAGGGTATCGCCCTGGTATCCTTCTACGGCAGCAGCGGCCATAATCGCCACCAATGCAGGATCTTCGCTGAATCCTTCATAGGTTCTGCCCCAGCGCTCGTCACGGGGAACTGTTACACAGGGAGAGAAGGTCCAGTCGAGGCCGATTGCGGCTACTTCTTTCGCCGTAACGCGGGCAGCCTGTTTCACCAGGGTGGGATTGTGAGTGCAGCCCATACCAATGTTGTGGGGAAAGATGACGGCTCCGTATAGATTGTTGTTTCCGTGCACAGCGTCGATACCATAAAGCATCGGAATACCCAGACGGGTTGCCAGCGCCTTTCCCTGCAGGGTATCATAAAGGTCAGCCCATCCCTGCGGGGTGTTGGAGGAGGGGACCGAACCGCCACCGCTAAGGACCGAACCGAGGAAATATGTTTTTACAATATCGTATGAGGTAACCAGGCTCCTTTCAGCCTGCGTCATCTGGCCGATCTTTTCCGCCAGTGTCATTCGCGAAAGCATATCTTCCACACGGTCATCAATAAAAGCGTTAGGATCTTTATAAATCTGACAATAGCCCTTAAAACTGAGCAGAAGAATCAGAATCGGGAAAAGGATACGGTAAAACATGATGTTGTTTTATTACACAGACCTCCGGGATTAGATTTGCCCTAAGAACAAAATGGTAAATTCATGTATGAATGGAAGCCCGTTATACTTGTGTTCAAAGTTATAAATATTTAAAGTGAGTTTTTGATTATTAAGAGATTGATTATAAACAGAGCGGAAAGGAGAATGAGAATGAGAATGAGGAAAAAAGTAACCAGTAAACGGTAATCAGTAACCGGTGAACCGTATTCAGGCTACAGGCTGCAGACTTGAAGACTATTTGACTACACGACCGCAAGACTGCACGACCTGCCCACCGGCAGGCAGGCTGCAAGACCATATGACTGCATGACCACACGACCGCAAGCCCTGCTTATCGGCAGGCAGATCTACGAAGAGGCTTTGCTATTTATTCCCTTTGATCAGGGTCAGGGTTCCTTTCCAGTTATGATGTGAATATTGATCCTCAGAACTGTTATAGTCGTCACTCATGATCGTGCCGGTAGACCCTTTGTATTGACCTGTTCCGCCAATGATCTTAAAAGAATCCTTCCAGTATGAGATAACAGATTCCGGATGTTCCTCCAGCCTTCCATCCAATACCTGTCCCGACACATCAAAAAATAGTGTATCCCCCTTCTCATCTGCCAGAAAAGCATAACCATTTCCATAATGACTTAAGGTATCGCCACAGAAATCGAAATGCGCAGTAAACCTGCCCATGGGTGTACCGGTTCCGGCAGCATCGACGATAACACGAAAGGCCGAAAGGGACCCTGTGCATTTTTGATCCGGCAGGGTATCGGGGCCTGCATATTTATATTCGCCCAGGGCTTCGGCTGTAAAAGGTAAATCGACTGTTTTGGGTGCTTTTTGCCTGTTGCAGTTTATTGCCAGCAAGCTGAGGCAGCAGGCTGCTGTCATGAGAACAGCATTTCTAAGTTTTTTCATGTCGGTTAAGTTTGGTTTAGTTAAATTTATAAATTCCTTTTCCTAAATTGTCCGTAAAAAAATTTAACTTAAAAAGGCGAGTTATTTAAACATGTATACCATTTTGACTTCAAAGGTCTTTCCTGATATAATAGGCAAACCTATAACCATTGACTTCAAATCTGACAGTATATTCTCCCCTTGATAATTGCTGAATGTTGAAGGATTTTTTGAATAATTCATCACCCTGAAGATTTTCCATGTAATATATATCTTCTGAATCTTCAATGGATATTTTAACATCCGATTGATCCGGGTTTTTGTATTCAATATGCAAAATATCACCCTGCATGGTAAAAACAGGCCGGTAGAAGTATTCTGTAGAAACAACTTCGATGGATTGGGTATTAACCTGTATTATTTTTGTGACTTTTAAGTCTTTTGAGTCGGAGATAATGGTGTAATAACCTCTTTCAAGTTCTGAAAAATCATAAATCCTTTTATATACAGAACCTTTTTCAATATTTTCATGACGGACCAGGTTGTCGTCATTATCATAAACATAGATGGCCACTTCGCTGAGTATCGGAAATGAAAGTTCCACCAATGCTTTTTTGGATGTTTCAAACGGAACCACATACAGATGAACACCGGCATATAGACAGGCCGATAAGAACATCGCGGCAAGGCTCGCTGCAATGATACGAAAGGGTGATTTGGTTGTTTTCATGATTTCATAGTATTAAATGATTAACAAAGTTTTGATAACGCTGATACCATGAGAATGCAATGTAAAAATACGGTGAACAAACCCCCGTAACATAGCAATGCAGTTGCAATCTATAGTAAACTTAGGCTCACAAATGTTGCATGGTAGCAACCTGGTTGCATTTTGGGAGTTGGGGCTGGAAACATAAACTAAGTGCAGTCCTGAAGACTACACTTAGTTGGCATACATCTGTTTTAGGCGAAAGCGGGTAAATAAAATAAAGCTCGTACATACCTGAAAAATCTAAATACTGATTCTGTTATTCAGAACCGGGGTTGCCCGTATTGGCCAGTTCATAATCCTTATCCGTGTAATGATCAATAAAATCATAAACCTGCCCGATATCCACATTTTTAAGCGTGTTTATGCATTTACCATCCTTATAAACACTGATTATGACATCGAGTCTATCCGTGGAATTATTGAAGTATTCATATTTAAATATTCTCATATTATGGTCACAATCAATAAGTTCCATTAATGCATCCTTGCCGGTTAATGTGTTGTCCAGGTATACCGGTTTACGCTCCTTATAGCTCGATTTTTTACCTATGACAACAATGTCTTCGTTGGGAATAACCATTTTTTCCCCGGTGGTTAATTTGCACTTGGTGTTTGCAACTCCAAACCTGAGGTTTGCACAGATCAATGTATCACCTTTCGTGATAACATATTGCAGACTGTTTTTTCCTGCCCGGGCAGTAAAGCATACTGCTGCAAGTGCTAATGACAGAATAATTGTTTTCATAATTTTATGGTTTTTGGTTGGTGAATTAATTTGTCAGGTGACTGTACCTGGCTGAATAAATCATAGTGTAAAGTAACAGCAATCAGAGGCCTGGTACATATAACAGGGGTTGCAATCTTGTTACCAAAAGAGGAAAAACAGGTTGCATTTGTGTAATATGGTTGCATCTTTTAAGAAAGTGACGAGTGACAAGTGACACCTGCCTGCCGGCAGGCAGGAGGGACAAGTTGCAGGGGCAGGGGGAGGGAGAAGACAGAATGAGAATGAGAATGAGAATGAGGAATTATAGCCCCGGAGGGGTGTCCTGTTTGTAGCAAAAGAGCCGCATCTGACTTGTTATTCCCCGCGTCCCGCCATTCGGCAGGACGTAAGGATTAATGATGAATGCACAAGATATGTCTACAAACAGGTCGCACCGCTGGTGCTTATAACGGTGAAACCGGGAATTGATCAGGAATCGGTTATCTGTATGTCTTTATTCTTTGATCTTTGTTCTTATATCTGATTTACCCCGGTCCGGCAAAGTGATCAATATTTCTCCAGCCCGAATTTCTTTTTTAAGGCTTTAAACCGGGGATAGGGCTCAAGGTCTCTGTAATCAAAAGTAGTGAATATGTTGGGACGCATGTCGCCTTGATTATAGAATAATTCCAACATTTCAATGGCCTTTTCATGCTCACCCAATACGGTATAAAACTGGGCGCTTCTGGAATGTCCCCCCATTTTTTGTATATGAAATCGTATGAATCCTTCCATCCCTGAAACCCTGAAGGCACTGTCTGCCTGTTCAACCGTATAACCGGCTGTCGTTGGATCATGGAATTGAGCTCTGTATAAGGATCCCACTTTCCTTAAGCTTTCATAGGCTGCCTTTTCATTCCCCAGACCCATATAGCTGAAGAATTTAAATTCAAGCGCCCAGTATTGATCAGGAACAAGTTCAAGGCATATGTTGGTTTCTTCAAGCGCTTTTTGATAGTTGCGTTCATTCAAATAAAGCATTGCACTTGAGAATCGGATGTCAAATGATAGCGGGTCGAGGATAATGGCTTTATCCATGTATTCCCTGACTTTTTCAGGTAGGCCTGTCATATTCAATAATCCTGCATATGCGTTATAACTTTGAGCATAGTTAGGATTTAACTCAATAGCTTTCAAAAATTCTTTTTCTGCCGCTTTGTAATTGTATTCAAATTCCCTGTAATAGCGTCCTAATATTACATGTGCTTCAGCCAGTCTTTCATCTTTTTCAAGGGCCTTCATGGCCAGCTTAATGGTCGAATCTTTTCCGCTTTCCATATCTTCTCCGCTTTCCAGGCCCTCAATCCAAAATCGTCCCATATAGATCATATTATAATAGGCATGAGCAAGACCTGCATAGGCCAGGGCATAATTACTGTCTGCCCTGATTGCTTTTCTGAAATATTCAACACTTGCATACGTATCATTTCTTCTGCCAATTTGATAGTGATACAAACCCATTTGATAATAATTAAAAGCTTCCAGGTTATCGGTCTGGTTTCTTTTCATTTCTGACAGGTGATTGTCGGACAGATAAACGGACAATTCATTGGCAATCTGACCGGCAATTTCCCCCTGTATTTTAAAAGTTTCACCAATATTTCTGTCGTATTGTTTTGAATAAATGTGATTATCGTTTTTTGCATCGATCAATTGAACAGATATTCTGATATTCCCTGCCTCTCTTCGCACACTGCCTTCGAGAATATAACCGACATCCAATATACGGGCAATTTCCGGTATTGATTTGTTCCCTCTATCCCGGAACATTTCGGATGATGTACGGGATATGACTTTTAGATCCTTTATTAAACAAAGACGGTTAAGCAGGTCTTCAACCATACCGTCTGCAAAATACCGGTTTTCTTCATCAGGGCTTAAGTTATCAAATGGAAGTATGGCAATTGACTTATCAGTGGGCTTTTTGGTTTTTGATAAAAGCAGTATCGATCCGGTTACAATTACTGTGGCGAACAAAATCAGCAAAGAATAGGTGATAAAGGGAGAAGTCTTCAATACGGTTAAAGCCTGAATTTTATTCTTATTGAAAGGTTGAAACCGTTGGGTATGAACGGCAGTACCCTTTCTGATCTCACCCGGGGATACGTTAAAGTGTTTTTTAAAAACTTTATGGAAATAGCTGGGACTGCCAAAACCTACCTTATAGGCAATTTCTGAAGTGGTGGCCGCATCATTTTCAAGCAGTTCTTTAGCGCGGATCAACCGCTTTTCCATGATAAGGTCGGTGGCCGATTTACCGGTAAGTTTGATGAGCTTCCTGTGCAGCATCGAACGGCTCAGTCCGGCTTTATTTGCAAGATCCTCAACAGAAAAATTCTCGTCTGCTAGATTCTCATCTATAATCTTGTTAACCATTGCAAGAAACTGATCACCCATTGAAGGTTGATTGTCCATTGCTGATCTATATTAACAATGATCCCATCACGGTTTGGCAGGTATGCCAGGTTGCTTTCACGCAATGTAAATATACTAAAAAATCGGGATAAAGGAAAGAGGTTGTAAGGGTTGCACTGTGCCCTCCGAAGCCTTGGCGGAGGCGGGGTTGTTGTGTTGGTTGTGAGTGTAAATAATGTTAGACCTGCCAGGGTCTGTGAAGCTTAAAGTATGAAACAGTATCAGACCTGGCAGAGTCTGAATATTGAAGAAGGAAGAAGGAAGATCGAAGTCTTTGATCTTTTATCCTTGATATTTCATTTATATTAGAAATATTATATATATTTGAATAATATTTCAATCATAAATGAAACTATGAATATTGATTTGATATCATATATAAAAAGACAGACCTATCTCGATAAAGTAGACCCCTTTATTAACAAAGGCATTATTAAAGTTTTCACTGGTCAGCGGAGGGTCGGCAAAAGCTATTTACTCTATCAGGTTATGGATAAAGTAAGAGTGTTGGAACCCAAAGCAAACATTATATATATCAATAAGGAACTGGATGAATTTTCTTCCATTGTCAGTTATAAAGATTTGCTCAGGTACATTGCTGATCAAGTCCCGAAAAATCAGTTTAAATACATTTTTATTGATGAAATCCAGGAAATTGCTGATTTCGAGAAAGCATTAAGAAACCTGTTGGCTGAAGGAAAATGCGACATATATTGTACGGGCAGCAACGCGGTAATGCTTTCTGGTGAATTGGCCACCTTGCTGAGCGGACGATACATCGAGATCAAGGTGTTCAGTCTCTCTTTCAATGAGTTTCTTGTATTTCATCACCTGGAAAATAACCATGAATCGCTGATACAATATCTTAAGTATGGCGGATTGCCCTACCTGATGCATCTTAAGCTTGAGGAGGTTATTGTATATGATTATCTTAAGAATATATATTCAACCATTCTCTTCAAAGATGTTGTCAGGAGATTTAATATAAGAAATATATACTTTCTTGAAAATCTGGTAAAATTCCTGGCAGATAACTGCGGCAGCCTGGTTTCTTCAAAAAAAATCAGTGATTATTTAAAATCACAGAAAATCAATATCTCGCCACAAATCGTGCTCAATTATATACATTATCTCGAAGCTGCATTTTTGATTTTTAAAGTGCAGCGGGTATCTGTAACAGGGAAAAAATTATTTGAAATCGGTGAAAAATATTATTTCGAAGACATAGGATTGAGAAATTCCATAGCAGGTTATAAACTGACTGATATGAATAAAATACTTGAGAATGTTGTGCATTTGCACCTGGTTATTTCAGGATATGATGTAAGGGTCGGAAAGTCAGGTGAAAAGGAAATTGATTTTATCGGTGAAAAGAAAGGTGAAAAAATTTATGTGCAGGTTTGCTATCTGTTATCAGGGGAACAGGTTATTAGTCGTGAATTCAATAATCTTCTTGAAGTGAAAGACAATTATCCCAAATATGTTGTTTCGATGGATGAGATCAAAGGTACATCGACCTATGAAGGAATAAAGCATGTTCATCTGAGAGATTTTATAAGCCAGTCGCAATGAGAGGGAATGCCTCGCAGATCACGCCGACATAACACTTTTCTGTGTCAATCTGCGTGATCTGCGAGCCATATTCTCCACGTGAACCGCCTACCGAACGGGCAGGTCTGCGAGAAACATATTCCCTGCAATCAGCGGGAACCCAATACAAGCAACTTCCCGTTAAACCGTTGGATTTGATTGAATGATTCTATCTTTATTTCGTAGAAATAGGTACCGGAAGCGATATCTTTCCTGTTCCATGTTATGGTTTGGTTTCCTGCATTTTTATTGCCATGATATACCTCTGCTAATTTTCTGCCGGTTATATCATATAAGATCAGTTGAACATCAGCTGCGGTTTTAAGGTTGAAGGAGAAAGTCACTGCTTCGTTCATCGGGTTTGGATAAACCTTAATGTCATCTTTCATTTCCTTGATAACAAGCGAGGTTACAGTGTCTGATTCAGGTTCTGACAATTGAATAAACTCCTTTTTTACCATGGTAGATGTGTCGGTTCCGTTCGATACCTTCAGTACTATATCATATATACTGTCATTTGACCAGGAAAAGGTATGTGAAGGATTCTGTTCATTGGAATCTTCCGTGCCATCGTTATCAAAATCCCATGACCAGGATGTTATGGGACTACCGGGATCATACCGGCTGATATCAGTGAACTGAACGGTAAGATTCTCTAACCCTGCCAGGGTATCTGCCGTGAAACTTGCTTTAAGATAACCCGGAGGGATCAGTTCAGTAATGGTTATAAACTGATTGGTGTCTACGTTGGTAAGAACCGTATCATGACCTGCCGGCCATTGAACAATCAGGGAATCAATGATCGTTGCATCGCCTAATCCGAAATGAGCATTTTGACTATGCTGGGTAAGACCTGTTTCACGCATCTGCCATACCGGTTTGCCTCCGATTGTGGCTTTTACCTTTACTTTTGAACCGATGGCTGATGCATTGGAAACGGTTCCGTTCAGCTTAATGTTGATCCAGTTATTCGAATTCCCGTTATTGGCAAATATGGCATTCTTATAGGATCCATAAAATCCCCGGCCGACAAACATATCAAGAAATCCATCCCTGTTGATATCGGCAATGCTGATACATCCACCGTAATTGGCGGAGAATATACCGGAACTTGCGGCTGTAAATGTGCCATCTCCGTTGTTCCAGTATATTTTTGTCTCGTTCGTATAATACGTGCTTATTATTAGATCAAGGTATCCGTTATTATCCAGATCGGCCCAATACCCCCCGTCATGCTCTGAATTATAGTTTACAGGTGCCAGATCGGTTTTTCTTTCGAAAGTACCATCGCCGTTGTTATGAAACAGGAAATCTTTTGCTGATGCCCAACTGCTTACTGCATAGTTGGTAAAAAAAACATCGGAGTGACCGTCATTATCATAATCTCCCCAGCTGGGAGTACACCAGCTCCAGCTTTTTTCACCGGCTTCGGTAAGACCGCTTTCCATATTCGACGTAAAGTTGCCATACCCGTCATTTACGAACAGGTACCTTTGTCCGTCTCCCAAACCAATATCAAACAGATCGGGATCCCCGTCATTATCATAATCAGCCCATGAAGAACCCAGGTCTATCGCTATATTGTGATTCGCCAAGGGTCCGGATGTGATTTTTGTAAAAGTGCCGTTCCCGTTGTTGCGATAAAGGAAATTCTTTTGTGACCTGCGGTTCGTTACATACAGATCAAGATAACCATCATTGTCTGTGTCAATCCAATTGCTGATTGAAGAATCACCGCCATCATTTACAATTGTACCGTCTGTAATTTGTGTGAAGGTTCCGTCCCCGTTATTCCTGAAAAGCATATTGTCTGCATCTGAAAAGCCGGCAATAAACAGGTCGGGATGGCCGTCATTGTCATAATCTCCCCATGTTGCACCCAGAGAACCGTAATCTGAAGGTTCAACAAAGACGGGATGATCAGTGATCCGCCTGAATCGCCATTCCCCCTCGTTGATAAAGAGAAATTGGATATTGGCCCTTATGGGGGGATCACCATTGATAATAACCAGATCATCAAATCCGTCGTTGTTAAAGTCTCCCCAGCATGCAATACGGGTGAAACCCTCCACTGAACACACAATACTGGTGTCAATTCTGGTAAACATCTGTGAGAATAAGTTTTCTGCCGGCAGGATTGACAGAAGCAGGACAATGACTGCCATTGCAAACAGATTTTTTGTTGTTTTCATGATCAATTGAATTTAGGTTTGTTTGACTTTTTTGTGCTTGTTTCAACTTCATTGAGAATTATCAGAACCTGATAATTCATGGTGTAAAGAAACGACAAACAAGACCCTGAAGCATAGAAGGCTGGTTGCAATTCTTTGTAGATTTCAGGTTACAAATGTTGCATGTTGGTAATTTGGTTGCATTTTAAAGAGAGTGACGAGGGACGAGGGACAAGTTGCAGGGGCAAGGGAGAGGGAGAGGGGAAATATGAATGAGAATGAGAATGAGAATGAGGAAATAAAGCCCCGGCGGGGCGATATTATGGTAGCCCGGGGTGTAAACCCCGGGTAATAGGTGGTGTTTCGGAAACGCTGCAACCGCAACGCAACCACATGCTGAAACTCCGTTTGCAGCGTAACCGCAAAAGACGATATTAAGCAGGACCCTGACAGGGTGTGGGAGAGCAGTGCAAGAATGAGAATGAGAATGAGAATAAGGAATTATGCAAATGGGCTACCCTGGTATGGTATTGTGCAAGTCCGGTTTCTTCGATGATCTTCAAAAACCGCGGGTCATCCCGCAGGATATCAAAATCGGGACAAGTGGCGATCAGGTTAAAATAAACATAGAGCCTTTGCTGCCTTTCCATGTTTTTTTGCAGCCAGTATATTGACTCTTCCTTATTGCCAAAGATGGCATTCCACCAGGCAATATAAAAAGGATGGCCGTCCATCCCCTCTACCGGAATAGGTTTGTTTTTATTGACCTCAATCAGCCAGGAGAAGAGTCCTTTAATACCCGCTTTTTTATAGGCCTCCGGTATTTCTTTCACATATTGTCCGGCACCGGGATGTGTACGGGCAATGTTCTGTAACTCCTTGACGGCTTTTTCTCCCTCACCGAGTTTGGCATAATTGAGAAAGAACAACCATGTGTTATCAATGAAATCGGGCTTCAGATCGCGTGCGATAACACATGCCTCTATGGCCTTGTCATGCTTCTCTTCAAAGTAATATATCCAGGCATTCACATTCTGCACAACCCAGAAATAAGGTTCCAGTTCCACGGCACGGTTGATTTGTATTCGTGCCTCTTCAATCGGCCCGGTGATCATCAGCAATTGCGCATACCATTGGCGGGCGGTGGCAAAGTTGGGATTTAACTGTATCGATCTGACTAATTCCTTACGTCCCTCTTCAAATTTTCGCTCCATCCATACGTGATAAGCTCCTTTTACAGCATGTGCTTCAGCGCAATCAGGATCGATCGCCAACGCTTTCATACTTAACGCTATCGCTTTTAACCCCCCTTCGGCAAAAGGTAGCCAGCCCCAGGCCGACAGGTTAAAACGGGCGTTGGCAAGTCCGGCATAAGCGGCTGCAAAATTCGAATCCAGCGCAATGGCTTTTTCATAATATTGAATGCAGTTTATCACACTGGTCTGATCAAAATCTGAACGCTGTTCACTGTTGGCCTTGTGCAGCAGAAAGCGCCCTTTCAGGTAATTGTCGTAGGCCTCAGGATTCCGGGTGCCGGTTTTACCGATCTGATCTCTTTCTTTGTCAGAGATAACGGCATTCAGTTTCAGGGCAACCTGCAGCGCTATATCGCCCTGAATGCCCATGATGTCATTTACTTCACGGTCAAAATTAGCCGACCATAAATGTTCATCACGGTATGCGTCAATCAGCTGAACGCTGATCCTTGCCTTATTGCCATACCTGCGCACGCTTCCTTCCAGCACATGGCGGGCATTCACCTCCCGGGCGATTTCTTTGGCCGTAAGACTGGCTTCGTCAAAATGTTTTGAAGTGGTCCGGGAAATCACCCTTAAATCACTGATAAGGTAAAGATTGTTGAGAATATCTTCGGTAATGCCGTCTGCAAAATACTGGTTCTCGGCATCAGCACTAA
>JAFGTR010000204.1 GCA_016934055.1 Bacteroidales bacterium
GTATGCTTTCCCAGGGTAGCGTAATAGCTGTGCACAAAATACACATATTGGCCTTCAAGGTTATCGGTAAATAAAGGCCCTTTTACCTTTTCAAGGCTGTTCCACCCCATATGCGGGATTTTAAAACCTGTTTTTTCCACAGGTGCTGTGAATTTCCTGATTTCTTCATCAAAAATACCGATGCAGTTTGTATTTCCTTCTTCAGAATGACGGCACATCAATTGCAATCCCAGACAAATTCCCAGCACAGGTTGTCTCAATGAGATTATCAGTTTGTCAAGATTGTGCTTTTTCAGGTATTGCATGGTGGTACTGGCTTCTCCCACACCGGGGAAGATTACTTTGTCAGCTGCACAAATGATTTCAGCATCCTGTGTTATTACGGCATTTATTCCCAGTCGTTGCAGAGCATAGTCAACCGACATGATATTTCCGGCATTATATTTTATGATGGCGACTTTCATTTTAGAACCAAGAATCAGGAATCAAGAATAAAAATATAAGAGCAAAGAACAAAGAGTAAAGAGTAAAGAGCAATAAAACCAACGGAGGTTTATAATACACCTTTGGTTGATGGCAGTTGATTGTTGTTTATATCCTTTTTAACGGCCATACCAAGGGCTTTGGCAAAAGCTTTAAAAACCGCTTCTATCTTATGGTGTTCATTATAGCCTTCTGCCTTTATATTGAGGTTGCACCGCGCCTCGTCGGCAAAGGACTTAAAGAAATGGAAAAACATTTCTGTGGGTACATCCCCGATTTTTTCCCGTTTGAAGGTTACATCCCAGACGAGCCATGGGCGACCAGAAAAGTCTATGGCTGCCTGTGCCAGGCAGTCATCCATGGGCAGCATAAAGCCGTAGCGCTCGATACCTTTTTTGTCTCCCAGGGCTTTCAGAAAAGCTTCTCCCAATGCCAATGCACAGTCTTCGATGGTATGATGTTCATCGACTTGCAGATCACCCTTTACCATGATGTCAACATTGCATCCTGAATGGCGGGCGATCTGTTCAAGCATATGATCAAAAAATCCAAGGCCGGTGTTAATACTTCCTTTACCCTGTCCGTCAAGATTTATCGTTACATCAATTTCTGTCTCGCTGGTTTTTCTTATTACATGGGCATATCTTTTTTTACTGGCTAACAAAGCATATATATCATCCCAGCTTTCGGTAATCAATATGCAGGTTTTTTGAAGTCCGGCTTTTTCTATATCTGTTTTTGTTTTTGCAGGTCCAATAAAAATCCCTTTCGTTCCCAAATTCGCAGCCATTTCCATATCAGTCAGCCGGTCGCCGATCACATAACATTGTGATAAGTCATATGTGCCGTCAGTATATTTTGTAAGCATTCCCAGTCGCGGTTTTCGTGTAGGGGCATTATCGCCTGGTAAACTGCGGTCAATCAACTGATCATCAAAAGTGATCCCTTCGTTTTCAAATGCCCTGATTATTTTATTATGCGCAGGCCAGAAGGTTTCTTCGGGAAAAGAAGCTGTACCCAGTCCGTCCTGATTCGTGACAATCACAAGTTCAAAGTCAAGGTTTTTCTTTATCAGATAAAGATTCCGGAATACACCGGGTATAAATTCAAGCTTCTCAAGTGAGTCAAGCTGAAAATCTTCAGGTTCGCAGACAAGGGTACCATCCCTGTCAATAAACAATGCCTTTTTCATAATTTGGTTTCTTGATAAGTTTTCAGGGCTTCAGTCAGCTTTCTGTTTTCTGCTGCCGTTCCGATTGTAATTCGCAGGCATCCCTCACACAGGCTTACAGAAGAGCGATCGCGTATGATAATCCTTTTTGATACCAGAAATTGATATAATTCACGCGGGCGGTTCACTTTTATCAGCAGGAAGTTGGCGTCCGAAGGAAATACGTGCAGAACGAAGGGCACGGACTTAAGTTCTTTCTCAAGCACATCACGCTGCTGTATAATAGAAGACACCCATTTTTCTTTGCCACTGGTGTCTTTCAGTGATTCCAATGCAGTCTTTAGGGTAAGAATATTGATATTATAGGGATATTTAATCTTTGAAAGGACTGCAATAATCCCGGGATCAGCAAAAGCCATTCCCAGCCTTATTCCGGCCATGCCCCAGGCTTTACTGAAGGTTTGCAGGATAACGAGGTTATGATATTCATGCAACGAAGGCAAAAAGCCTTTGCCCGATGAAAAATCGATATAAGCTTCATCAAGGACTACGATACCATCGAAAGCCTTCAAAATATTTATTATTCGTTCTGCAGAAAAACTGTTTGAAGTGGGATTATTTGGCGAGCACAAAAAAATGATCTTGGTATGATGATCAGTCTTCTGCATCAGGGCATCAACATCAGGCTCGAACGAAGGCGTGAGCAAAACTTTACGGTATTCTACATTATTGATGTCGGCACATACTTTGTACATGCCGTAAGTAGGATCCACAGCGACTATGTTATCTGTACCGGGCTCACAGAAAGCTCTTACAATAAGGTCAATGGCTTCATCACTCCCGTTTCCAAGGAAGATCATTTCGGGTTTGACATTTTTAATACGGGCAATGACCTTTTTAAGCTGAACCTGAAGTGGATCAGGATACCGGTTAAAGGGTTCATTGAACGGATTTTCATTGGCATCAAGAAAAACCGAGGCTTCACCCTGATATTCGTTCCTTGCTGAAGAATATGGTATGAGGTTTTTAATATTTTTGCGAAGAAGTTGATTCAGATCGGTCATTTTTTTTCTTTTTCCTGTATTCTTACTAAAACGGCATTTTTATGAGCTGTCAGTTCTTCGGCTTCTGCCATGGCTATGATCGCCGGGCCAATATTCCGGAGTCCGTCGGGTGATATTTTCTGAAAGGTTATCTTTTTTATAAAGCTGTCCATATTGACTCCACTGTATGATTTGGCATAGCCGTGTGTGGGCAGTGTGTGATTTGTTCCTGATACATAGTCACCAGCGCTTTCAGGCGTATAATTGCCAATAAAGACAGATCCTGCATTTGTTATTGATTCCACCAGTGAATCAGCATCCTTAACTGCAACAATAAGATGTTCAGGAGCATAATCATTGATAAGATCAATCATATCGGCATTATCTCTCAACAATATAATACGGCTGTTCTCAAGGGCCTTCATGGCATATTGCCCGCGTGACAATGATTTAACCTGTCGTTCGACTTCTTTGATTACATGATGTACAAGAGGTTCATTATTGGAGACCAGTAAAACCTGGCTGTCAGGTCCGTGTTCTGCCTGTGACAAAAGATCTGCAGCGACGAACGCAGGCTCGGCCGTGTCGTCAGCCATTACAGCAACTTCAGAAGGTCCTGCCGGCATATCAATAGCCACGCCGTAGTGCGTAATCATTTGTTTGGCAATAGTGACAAACTGATTTCCCGGACCAAAAATCTTGTATACGCGCGGTATGGTTTTAGTGCCATAGGCCATAGCTGCAATTGCCTGAGCTCCCCCGATGGTGAAGACACGATTAATGCCGGCCAGCCTGGCACTGTATAATATAGCAGGATGAATGTTACCATCAGACCGTGGAGGAGAACAAAGAATGATTTCTCTGCAGCCTGCAATCCGTGCCGGTATTCCAAGCATCAACACTGTAGAGAATAACGGTGCTGTTCCGCCCGGTATATATAAACCGATCTTCTCAATGGGTACATCTTTCTGCCAGCATTCAACACCAGGGCTGGTTATGATCTTTTTTCGCGGGTGAAGTTGTGAACGATGAAACACTTCGATGTTTTCTGCTGCCAGTGCTATAGCTTTTTTCAGTTTTTCATCGATAGCCTTTTCGGCTTCTTCTAATTCAATATGACTGATCTCTAATGATTCGGGGTAAAACCCGTCATATCTCTCGGTATATTTTTTCAAAGCAGCATCACCGTTTCTTTTTACATCTGAAAGAATCCTTTTTACGGTTTTACCGATCTGCTCGTCATCAGATACAGGTCTGGCCAATAATTTCGGCCATTCATTCCTGTCAGGAAATCGAAATAACTGCATAAACGAACTTTTTATATGATCATTTTCTCAATTGGTATAACCAGAATACCTTGAGCTCCATATTCCTTGAGTTTTTCAACAACATTCCAGAAATCGTTTTCATTCACCACAGAATGGAGTGAACTCCATCCCTCATCATAAAGCGGCATAATTGTAGGACTCTTCATACCGGGCAGTAATTGTACAATTTTGTCAAGGTTTATATTCGGAGCATTCAGTAAAATATATTTGTTGTTCTTTGAACGTCTGACGGCCTGAAACCTGAAAAGCAACTTGTCCAGTATCTTTTTCTTTGAGGCGCTTAAATCAGGGGTGCCGATAACAACTGCTTCAGAATTTGCCACTACTTCTACTTCTTTCAAACGATTGCTTATAAGTGTACTGCCTGTACTTACAATGTCAAAAATAGCATCGGCAAGACCAATGCCGGGAGCAATCTCAACAGAACCGCTTATCTCATGAATTTCTGCTTTGAGGTTATTCTGCATAAGAAACTTCTTCAATATTTCCGGGTAAGAAGTGGCAATCCTGCGACCATTAAAATAGGACAAACCTGTATATTTTTCAGATTGCGATATGGCCAGTGACATTTTGCAACGGGCAAAACCAAGACGTTCAACAACATCTACCTTTCTGCCTTTTTCCAATACTTCATTTTCCCCAACAATGCCGATATCAGCAACTGAATCAGCGACATATTGCGGAATATCATCATCTCTCAGATAAAGAATTTCCAGGGGAAAATTCTCACCAATGGAAATGAGCTTTCGCTTACTGTCCTGGTTATGCCTTATGCCGGCTTCCTGTATGAGTTGTAATGATTTATCACTGAGCCTGCCTTCTTTTTGTATAGCTATCTTTAATCTTTCCATTTTTCAGATGAATAACTGATAAAATAAAAAAAAGGTTTGCAGTAATGCAAACCTTGATGTATAATATTGATCTGGCACATACTGCGGATAGTGCAGGACTATTGTAAATGATGATGCAAATGTACCATAATAAAACTCATATTATTTTTTTGCAAAATTAATAAATATTTATTAAAAATGCATAATTAGTGTTCTAATAATTCATTTGTTTCGTTTATCTGTATTGGAATCGTGTCACCAAATCGCTTCGAGGTTTAAGATATTAAATTGATAATGTATATTTGCTGTCCTTTTTTAACGCTTAATTTTGCATTCCTGTTTTCTACGTAATAATTATGCTGAAAAGTCAGGCAAATCTCAATCATCATGTTCAGTCAGAAGCCGGGTTATTCATTATATTTACCCTGCTTATTGAAGGTGCATAAAATAACAGTATTTCTGCTTTAACAATTAATCCGGTCGTTGTGCCTTATCATTATGTTTTTCCTGAGCCCGAAATGGCTGATAAAGATGGTTTTATAGCAGCAGGGGGTGACTTGTCTGTCGAATCATTGATATCTGCATACTCGTCCGGTATTTTTCCATGGTACAGTGAAGGTTCTCCGATATTATGGTGGTCGCCTGATCCAAGGCTTGTTCTATATCCTGACAAATTGAAATTATCATCTTCATTAAAACATACTATCCGCCGCAGAAGATTTACCGTGTTATTCGATAATGATTTTACGGCCGTAATAAACAATTGTGCATCAATAAAAAGAAAAAGCCAGGAAGGTACATGGATTACAGGAGATATGCAGCAGGCCTATATACGTTTACATCACCAGGGATATGCACATTCTGTTGAGACTTATTTTGAAGGCAAACTGGCGGGCGGACTTTATGGTGTGTCACTGGGCAAAGCCTTTTTTGGGGAATCAATGTTTCATCGGGTGTCCGATGCCTCAAAAATTGCTTTGTATTATCTTGTTGAACAAATAAAGCAGTGGGATTTCCATTTCATTGACGCTCAACAGTCAACAAATCATCTCAGGAGGCTGGGTGCTGAAGAGATACCACGAAAGGAATTTTTATTACAACTGAGAAGAGCTCTTGAATATCCGACAAGAAGGGGAAAGTGGAAGATGAAGGAAGATAATCGGTAATCAGCGGTTTGGGGAATTGAGTAAAGAGTGATGAGGGACTGAGAGACTTAAAGAC